>CANTEW010000008.1 GCA_947652925.1 uncultured Lachnospiraceae bacterium | reverse complement strand
GCGACAGTTACAAAATCTATATTTAGTTTTACTTGTTACCTTTTCCCTTGTCCTCTTAGGCGAGTGTTTTAACACTTTCTTAGGAGGCGGTCGCTCTATCCAGCTGAGCTATAGCGACAGTTACAAAATCTATATTTAGTTTTACTTGTTACCTTTTTCTTTTTCCTCTTAGGCGAGTGTTATAACACTTTCTTAGGAGACGGTCGCTCTATCCAACTGAGCCTGAGCTATAGTGATGGTGAAGAGTGACTTCTGGATACAGGAATCATTTTAGTTGTTTCTGCATATTTTGTCAACTATTTTTTTGATATATTTTAAAAATATTGTTGCTATATAGAGCGGCATAGGATATCATAGTATGGATCTGATGTGATCATCACATAAATTCCCTTAAATTTATAGGGGTTTATAGGAAAATAGTCAGAAAGTATTTTTTTGACAGATACATATTTTTATTTATAGAGAACAAAAAAAACAAAAAAACCATTGTATTAATCCATTGATCTTGTTATAGTGGGGAAGTATCGTATTGCAGTGTTTAGGGAGGAGATATGAGGGTCACTTATATTGCCCATAGCTGTTTTTTGATAGAGTGGAGATACAGTGTCTGGCTGTTCGATCATTATTATGGAGCGATACCAGAAATTGATAAGGACAAGGAACTGTTGATCTTTTCCAGCCATCGGCATAAGGATCATTTTGATCCGCAGATATTGTCCATGTTTGCAGACCATCCCCGGCGTACGTATATTTTTTCGTATGATATAGCTGATCTGGTGGAGGGATCGGATATCGGAGAGGAGGAAAGGAGACGGATCGTCTACCTGGAGCCCCGTACAACGTGGGAGTGTACGGACAGTATGGGGAAAAGGATCACTGTCCATACCCTGCGTTCCACAGATATAGGCGTGGCGTTCTTGATCCGGTATGGGCAGGATGCCGTTTATCATGCGGGCGATCTGAACTGGTGGGCATGGCCCCAGGATACGGAAGAGGGGGCCCGGGATATGGCTGGACGTTTTCAGGATGAGATCAGATATCTGAAAGGGCTATGTCCTGAGATACAGATCGCTTTTCTTCCTCTGGATGGCAGGCAGAGAGAGTGTTATTGTCTGGGGATGGAGTATTTTCTGCGGGATATGAGCGTGGATATTGTCTTTCCCATGCATTTTTGGAACAAGTATAGTGTGATCCGGAAGTTTAAGGAAAGCCATCCAGAGATTTCTGGGAACGTCCAGGAGATCTGCCGCAAGGGACAGGTGTTTTCTTTTATGCTGGGAGAAAGTTAGGCAGGTAGAGGATGGAGAGGAGAGATAAGATAAATTATTATCTGGATCTGGCCCAAGTGGTGGCCCAGCGCGGCACGTGCCTGCGCCGTCTGTATGGGGCTGTGATCGTGAAGAACGATGAAGTGATCTCCACAGGTTATGCAGGGGCACCCAGAGGGCGTAAGAATTGTTCGGATCTGGATACTTGTGTTCGACAGGAACTCAAGGTCCCCAGGGGTGAACGGTATGAGCTTTGCCGGAGTGTGCATGCGGAGGCGAACGCCATCATCAGTGCATCCAGGGAGCAGATGATCGGGAGTTCTTTATATCTGGCAGGGATCGAAGTCTCTACGGGAGAGCTGATCAAGGATTCCTGCAGTTGTTCTATGTGTAAGCGCCTGATCATCAATGCAGGGATCGAGACTGTCTATATCCGCGATACCAGAGACGCTTACCGCAAGATCCCGGTCAGATGCTGGATAGAGGAAGAAGATCCTTTGAAAGGTGAGTATGGATATTAAGATGGCTGGCCGGATCCATCTTCTGGATTCGCTGCGCGGGGTTACCCTGGTCCATATGGTCTTATTCCACCTGTGCTATGACCTTGTGTTTTTCTTGGGAGTGGATCTGCCTTGGTTTGTAGGCTGGCCGGGGAGTCTGTGGGGCGGCTGTATCCGTGGGAGTTTTATCCTGATCTCCGGCATGGTCTTTGCAAAGGGGCGACACCCGTTCAAGAGAGGCTTTGTCCTGATGGGCTGGGGATGCGTGCTGACTTTTGTCACATGGATAGCTGTACCGGAGGCTCTGATACGTTTTGGAGTACTCAGTTTCCTGGGAGCGGCATCGTTGATCGGAGCGGTCGTGTATCCATATCTGAAAAGAGTCCCTGCTTTTTATGGAACCTTTTGTTGTGTTATCCTTTTTGCAGTCACGTGGCCGCTGCAGAGCGGGGGCTTAGGGCTTGGGAGTGTGGTCCTGTGGGATCTGCCGCGTGTATTTTATAGAACGAGATGGTCATATTGGCTGGGATTTCCAGACAGAGCGTTTCATTCCGCAGATTATTTTCCTGTGCTGCCCTGGATATTTTTATTTTTTACAGGTATCTATCTGGCCGGGGTATTTCGGGAAAGGGATGCATTGTTAGCCAAGATCGGACGTTGGGAGCCGGGTGTGATGGCTTTTTTGGGGCGCCATAGTCTGTGTATCTATCTTATACATCAGCCGGTCATATATGCTTTTTGCTCATTGGGTGCGTATTTGAAAGGATAAATGTTTCTGGGTCTATACGCCACATATAGAATATGCGATAATATACAGCGTTTTTGCATATAACAGAGTATTTGGATCTATGATCTGTGAGAAAAAGATCAAAAAAGATGTGGCAATATTTTGAAAGTTTGTGGTATAATTATAAAGGACGATACTAAATATTCAGACAAACTTATAGGCATAAGAGCAGATTCTGGAAAGAATAGGGGGTTGGGCTTTATGTTATCAATATTTGATCGGTTTAAACGGAAACATTCGAATGAAGAGGAGTACGAGGAGCAGGGAGGAGTCCAGGAAACAGTTGAAGAGCCGGGACCGGAAGTGGAGGAGGCTGATGAGCCAGTCGAGAGACTGCTCACGGATATCATGGAGACACGGGAACAGTATCCTGGTGATATGCATGCGATAGAGTTTTTTCTTCCTGCATTGCGTGAAAGGCTGGAGAGCCATGAGATCAAATATCAGGCGGCAGAGGCTTTATCAGTGCAGGGTCCAGAGGAAGTGTTGGAAGATGGAGAGGGAGAGCGCGTAGAGATCCCGCCGGTGGATGCAAAGTGTAATGTATACATACCTTCCGATAAGATGACGGCGTTTGTATGTATCTTTTCACCCATTGCCGGAGGTGCAGAGATCACAGTGCAGGACATCGTGGATGCCCTGAAGGCAGAAAAAGTCATATATGGTGTTGACATGAAAAAAGTGGATGCTATCGCAGAGGGAAAAGAGTATGGCATCTTATTTTCTATTGCCAGGGGGATGCCGCAGACGAATGGAAAAGATGGATATGTCGTGGACCATTATTCCAGGCAGGAAGATGTGGGACTGAAAGAAGACGAGCGGGGAAATGTGGACCATAAGAGTCTGCGCAGGTTCCAGAGTATCCAGGAGGGAGAACTCATCTGCGAGATCATACCGCCCACGGAAGGTGAAGACGGTGTGGACGTGACCGGAAAGCTCCTCAAAGCGAAAGCGGGCAGGGTGCCTAAAGTGCCGCAGGGAAAGAATACGGTCCTATCTGAAGATGGTACAAGATTGTCTGCGGGGATAGATGGTGATATCTCTTTCAATAACGGAGCCTTTCATGTACAGTGTTTATTGACGATCACAGGTTCTGTGGATAATGCAGTGGGGAACCTGGATTATAATGGGGATATCCTGATCCAGGAAGATGTGATGAGCGGATTCCAGGTATGTGCCACAGGCAATATCATCGTGCGGGGGATGGTGTCAGGTGCCACGCTCCGCGCAGGCGGGGATATCGAGATCGCGAGAGGGATGAACGGGAACGGGCAGGGAATGTTGGAAGCCCGGGGAAATGTGAAGCTCTCTTTCATGGAAAATGCCAATGTGATCTGTTATCAGAATGTGTATGCCGCTACGATCATCAACTCAAATATCACGTGCGGCGGGAGCGTTATCGTCAAAGATGGGAAAGGGATCCTCATCGGCGGTTCCATCACGGTGAGAAAGGGAGTGGAAGCCAAACGTATCGGGAACCAGAGCGGCTGTGAAAATGTGATCAAACTTGGGCAGGGTATGGATGATGAGGAAAGTCTGGAATATCTGCATGATGAATTGAAAGACAACAGACGTACATTAGATGAACTCCAGAAAAATATCAATTATCTGAAAGGAAAAGATTCGCTCCCTGCAGCGAAACAGGAGATCTTGAAAAAACTGCAGGTCCAGAGTGTATTGTATATAGATAAGATCGATGCCCTGACTAAGAAGATAGAAAGGCTGGAGAAAGAGCGGACGGATTTCAGTGAGTGTGTGGTGCAGAGTGATATCGTATATCCAATGACAAAGATCTCGCTGGATTATGCGCAATGTGTCATACGGGATACCACATCCATGTGTCGGGTCCATTATCAGGATGGGGAATTGATGGTCGGGATTTTTTAAAGATAAGAAAGGCACTGGGGTGTGGGGACATCCAGTGCCTTTTCTTTTTTGTGTCCTTATAGTCTTGTCATCATTCGTCTTTGAAACAATTTTCGATAGTCTCTATCAGAGTGTTTTTGTCAATAGGTTTGAAGACGAAGCCCTGTGTACCGATTTTTTTTGCTTCTTCCATCGTATCGTCGTACGCGAGAGAACTGATCATTATGATCTTTGCATCGGGATGGTTTTTCATGATGATGCTGGCAGCATCCAGCCCATCCATGCCGGGCAGGACGATATCCATGGTGATAAGATCTGGTTTCAGGTTTTCATAGAGGTCTACTGCATCTTCTCCGCTCTTGGCGTGCCCAATGATCTGAAAAGAAGTATCTTCTAGCATATACTTCAATTCTTCATAAATAAACATAGAGTCATCCACAACTAATATATTTTTTCCCATGATCTACCTCACTCCTTATTTTTTTAATACTACAAACTATATAGATCTTAAGAGGCGCTTTATTCGTCCAAATTGCGGATCTTAAACTCCAAGACGCCATAGGGACATTTGAAAGGCAGGATAAACCAGCTGTTAGTGTCAACAGATCTTGCCGGATAAAATCCTTCTGTAAAACACGGTATGTTGAAGCGTGTCCGAGTATGTTGAGTATTATTAACGTGGGATAGGAATACCCCGCACACAATGTTAAAATATTCGCCACTGTAGATCTCGACATCGCCTGACGTGACTACGTCCCGGCGTTTCATACGTCTGGTGATCTCACGGAGTACGTCTAATTGGGCACACAACACCAGTGAGATCCTGAAACCGCCACTGGTCCTGACAGAAAAGGAAGCCACATCAGATGCCTCAAGAGGAACTCTTTCTGCTGGCACGAGTTCCAGATCGGCAATTCTTTTGGTTATGTTGATCGCAGTTGTGGATAAAAAATCCAGATAACTCGAATAGTCCATGTTGTTTTTTTCCTTCTTTCACAGCGTTTCACAATCTTTTTTGTAAGTTTCTAGTCACGTCTAGTATAACAATTATATTGTATTTTTTCAATGGTATAATTGATTTCTTTTTTTGAGCGGGGATCAAATAAAAAACTTGCATAAAAGTGTCTTTCTGTGTACAATGATGAGGACAATCGTATAATGAGAGACTGGATCTGTATATGCCGTTTCAAAAAACGGCAGGATGGAGGAGATCATGAAGAAATTTCAGGCACGTATGTTTTGTGCCCTTGCATTGACCTTGACTCTTGTACTGAGCGGCTGCTCAGACGGGAAGGCGACAGGGGATGATCCACAGACAGACAGCAGTTCTCAGAGCAGTCCTACAGAGACTCCCGAGGGAGAGGGGAGTTCGATCGTAGTAGGGATACCTCAAGATCTTGAGGATAGTCTTGACCCTCACAAAACGGAGATGGCAGGAACTAGAGAAATCTTTTTTAATGTTTTTGAAGGCTTGGTAAAGCCGGACACAGATGGTGATCTTGTTGACGCCGTGGCCAGTTCCCATACCATTTCAGAGGATCATAAGACTTATACTTTCACACTGCGTGAGGGTGTGAGATTCCACAATGGGGCAGACGTTACGGTAGACGATGTAAAATATTCTATTGAACGATGCGCCGATGCGTCAGAGGGAGAACCTCTGGTGCCGGCGTTTTCTATTATCGAAAAAGTAGATACCCCAGATGAAAAAACTGTAGAGATCGTGTTAAAGGAGGCGGATACGGAATTTCTGGCGTATCTGACGACGGCGATCATCCCCAAGGACTATGAGCAGCAGGATACACAGCCTGTAGGGACGGGACCGTTTGTGTATGTATCCCGCACACCCCAGGACAATATCGTCATGGAAAAGAATGAGGATTATTGGGGGGAGCCAGCCAAACTTGACAAGATCACATTTAAAGTGCTGACTGACTCCAACGCGATCGTGACTGATCTGAAAGGCGGCTCTGTGGATATGTGCTTCCATCTGAATGCCACACAGGTCGCGGCACTGGGCGATGATTTCCGTATTTTTGAGGGGACCATGAACCTGGTGCAGGCACTGTACTTAAACAACAACGAGGAGCCGTTCGATGATGTGAGAGTGCGTCAGGCCCTGTGCTATGCGATAGACCCCCAGCAAGTGCTGGATATGGTCTCAGACGGGAAAGGGACGATCGTGGGGACCAGTATGTTCCCGGCTTTTGGCAAATATCATATGCCCGAGCTGGCGGATATGTATGCCCAGGATGTGGATAAGGCAAAAGAGCTGTTGAAAGAGGCCGGTCTTGAGGATGGGTTTGAGATGACCATCACCGTGCCGTCCAATTACCAGCAGCATGTGGACGCCGCCCAGATCCTGGCGGAACAGCTCAAGGCGGTCTCTGTGGATGCGAAGATCGAGCTGATCGAGTGGGACAGCTGGCTCAGTGATGTGTATATGGACCGTAAATATCAGTCCACCGTGGTGGGCGTGGATGCGGCGACCCTGACAGCGAGAGCTATGTTGGACCGGTTTGTCTCAGATGACGAGAGTAATTTCATTAATTTTGACAACAAAGAATACGACAGATTGTTTGAAAAAGCGACCGGTACGGCGGACGATGCGGAGCAGATAGAAGCTTATCAGAGGATGGAAGAGATCCTGGCAGAGGAGGCCGCGAATGTGTATATCCAGGATATGGCGGACTGCGTGGCTATGTCGCCCAGATTCGACGGATACGAGTTTTATCCGCTGTATGCACTGGATATGTCTAAAGTGTATCCAGTAGAAAAATAAAAGTCAGACCAGGAGGGAGCAGCATTGAAGTATCTGATAAAAAAAATAGGAACTCTCATTATAACATTGTTGATCATCTCGCTGCTGTCTTTCCTGGCTTTCCAGGTGATCCCCGGCGACGCGGCCCTCTCAAAACTGGGCACGGGAGCCACAGGAGAAAAGAGGGAGGAGCTGCGCCGGGAGATGGGGCTGGACCGTCCGGTGTTGGAGCGATACGGCAGTTGGCTGCTAGATTTTATCCGGGGGGATATGGGAGAGTCTTATACATATTCGATCCCGGTCTCTGAGATGATCAAAGAGAAACTGCCGGTGACGCTGGCGATCGCGGTCATGGCTTTTATATGTATGCTGGCGGTGTCCATCCCATTGGGACTTTTGGCCGGGAAGTATAGCGGCAGGCTGCCGGACAAGATCTTGATGGTCCTGGACCAACTTGTCATGTCGGTGCCAGGGTTTTTTATGGGGATCTTGATCACCTGTCTGTTCGGCCTGGTCCTGCACTGGTTCACGCCGGGGGGCTATGTATCTTACCAGGAGGGATGGGGGCCGTTTTTAGGTTATCTGATCTTTCCGGCGCTGTCCATAGCACTGCCCAAATGTGCTATGGGGATAAAACTATTGCGCAGTTCTGTGATTGGGGAACTGGGGCAGGATTACGTGCGGACAGCGTATAGCCGGGGGAACAGCCAGAGACAGGTCTTATTCGGTCATGTGCTGAAAAATTCCCTGCTCCCGGTGGTGACATTCTGGGCGCTGGCAGTCGCGGACATCGTGGCGTCAAGTGTGATCCTGGAGCAGGTCTTTACCATACCGGGACTTGGTACGCTCTTAGTGCAGTCCATCTCCAACAGGGATCATCCGGTGGTACAGGCGGTGATCGTACTGGTGGCGGGGCTGGTGGTGGTGATAAATTTCTTTGTGGATGTGCTGTATGGGATCATCGATCCCCGTGTGGAGGTCCATTGATGGAAAAAGGTTTTTATAGATATAATATGGTCGTGGGCGGGATACTGGCGGGGGTCATGACAGTTTTTATGCTGGTAGGGCTTTTTTATACCCCCTATGACCCGGAGACCATGGATCCTTTTTTGAAATTTGCCCATGCGAGTCTTGCCCATCCTTTTGGGTGCGATCAATTTGGCAGGGATATATTCAGCAGGGTGCTGCAGGGCAGTGGTACTACGTTTCTGGTAGCCGTTGGGACGCTTGCCATCGGTGCCGGGACAGGGACTTTTCTGGGACTGGCCACAGGATATTTCGGCGGTTGGCCGGATGAGGCGATCATGCGGTTCAACGATCTGATCGTGGCTTTTCCCAGTATCCTGCTGGCTCTGATATCCATCAGTCTCCTCGGCCCGGGGAAATATAATGTGATCCTGGCGCTGGGGATCGTCTTTATACCCAGTTTTGCGAGGATCGTGCGCAGCGAAGTGATCGTCCATAAAGATATGGACTATGTGAAGAGCGCCCGATTGATGGGCGTTGGGCATATGCGTATCTTATTTGTGCATATCCTGCCCAATATCAAGGGGACTCTCTTTTCTGCGTTAGCCATAGGGTTCAATAATGCGGTGCTGTCGGAGGCGGGTATGAGCTATCTGGGCATCGGGGTACAGCCTCCGGATGCCAGTATCGGGCGGATGATGTCGGAGGGACAGGCGTATATCTTCACAGCCCCGTGGAGTATCTTGTTCCCGGGGGTGGTGATGATCCTGATGGTACTGGGTTTTGGGCTGCTCAGTGATGGCTGTGGTGACAGGGATGCATAGAAAAGAGAGGTGGACGTATGTTGGAGATCGAAGGGTTGTCTATTGGATTTCGGGATGTGGAGCCGCCTCTGGAGGTGGTGAGGGATTTTTCCCTGACCATGGAGCCGGGGGAGATCGTAGGGGTGGTGGGTGAGTCCGGTTCTGGTAAGACCATGACAGCGCTGGCCCTGATGGGGCTTCTGAAGAGCAGGGCGCGGATCACATCCGGGCGTATGATGTTCGAGGGGCGGGATCTGCTCACTCTGAGCAGGAAGGGATGGGAAGAGGTGAGGGGGAAGGAGATCAGTATGATCTTCCAGGAACCCATGACCTCGTTAGATCCGCTCCTGACCATAGGCAGACAGATGGAAGAGAGCCTGCGGCTGCATACGGATCTGGACAGGAGAGAACGGAAACGCCGGGTCCTGGATATGATGGAACAGGTAGGGCTTCCCCAGCCGGAAAAGCTGTACGGCTGTTACCCGCATCAATTGTCGGGGGGGATGCGCCAGCGGGTAATGATCGGGGCGGCCCTGATCACAAACACGCGATTGATGGTCGCGGATGAACCGACAACGGCGCTGGATGTGACGATCCAGGCCCAGATTCTCGCTCTGCTGAAAAAGATGAACCAGGAGCATGGGACGGCGATCTTGTTCATCTCCCATGACCTGCGGGTGATCCGCTCTATCTGCAGCCGGGTGGTGGTCATGTATCGGGGAGAGGCAGTTGAGATGGGATCTGTGGAGGAGGTACTCAGTTCTCCACAGGCAGATCATACAAAGCAGCTGATCGCAGCCATCCCAGACAGGGAAAACCGGCTGCGCGGCGGAAAGGAGCGGTCATAGCCATGGGGAGAAAAAGCACAGTATTGGAGGTGCGGCGTCTCTGCGCCGGCTATGGAAAGCGGAAAAAATATCGGCAAGTCTTGTTCGATGTGGATCTCTGTCTGGATCGGGGTGAGATCCTGGGGCTGGTGGGAGAGAGCGGATGCGGGAAATCCACACTCAGTAAGGCGATCCTGGGGTTTGTACCGGCGAAGAGCGGACAGATCATCCACCACACCAGCCGCCCGCAGATGGTCTTCCAGGATCCGTTCAGTTCATTAAACCCGGGAAAAAAGATCGGATGGATCCTGGAGGAACCCCTCCGTATGCAAAAAGACAGGCTCCCGGCTGGGGAGAGAAGAGAAAAGGCCGTGACGATGGCTCGTCGGGTGGGTCTGGACGAGAGTTTCCTGGAACGTTATCCGGGGGACTTGAGCGGAGGCCAGCGGCAGAGAGTGAGTATCGCGATCTCCCTGATCCAGGGATCTGAGCTGATCCTTGCGGATGAGCCGGTGTCGGCACTGGATGTGACGATCCAGAAGCAGATCATGGAGCTGATGCTGGGATTACAGGAAGAGCTGCAGCTGTCTTATCTGTTCATCTCCCACGATCTGGATGTGATCTACCAGATGTGTGACCGGGTGATGGTGATGCAGGCAGGCAGGATCGTGGAAGAAGGGGAGGTGGAGCGTGTCTTTGGAGCTCCGGAACACCCTTATACGAAGGAACTCTTGGCGGCTTCTTTATAGTTTTTTTACATTTTTTTATAATTTATATATAGACAAGACAGGAGAAAAAGCATACAATAGCTTTACGATCTTTCGAGGATAGCTTATCTTTTCATTCAGCCATTTCGGGCGATATCTTCTATTTTGTATATAACGATGGATAAAACTGAGGAGGTGGGGTATGCAGGGACTTTTGTTGTTGTCAGCGGCAGTTCTTGCCACGGCGGCTTTTGCAGCGGATCTGCGCTGGCAGAAGGTGCCGAACCTTTGGATCATGTTTGGATGGATCTGGGGGTTGTTGTATCAATATGGAGGATGGGGATGGGGCGGTACTGTCCGGTTTTTTACAGGCGCTGCGATGCCGGTCATCAGCCTGTTCCCCTTGTTCCGTTTCCGGATGCTCGGTCCGGGAGATATCAAACTTTTGTCTGCCCTGGGAGGTCTGCTGGGCAGACAGGCAGTCATACGTTTAGTCTTTCTTTCTTTTTTCTTTGGAGGAGTCCTGTCTCTGGGACTGCTCATCGTCAGCGGGACACTGCTGTTCCGCTTCAGGCATTTTGCCGATTATCTCAGGATGTATATAAAAGATAGGAAACCCAGGCCGTATTATCGGACAGGGGATCAGGCAGAGAATCTCCACTTTACCCTGCCCATTTTGCTGGGGGTATTCCTTTATGTGGGAGGGATCTGTTGAAAAAGAGCATATTAGCGATCTGTGATGTGGAAAAAGAGTATGCCTATAATTTTATGGAGTATATCAACCGGAGACGGAGCATACCCTTTGAGATCCAGGCATTTACCAACGTGGCTTCTCTCCTGGGATCTGGTGGCAGGGAGGATATCGATATCTTACTCATATCGGACAAAGCGATGTGTGACAAAGTGAAAGGACTGGGTGTGGAGAACATCGTGATCTTGTCGGAGGGCGTACACGATCCGCAGCTGGATCAGTACCCGAGTGTCTATAAATATCAGTCTTCCGCTCAAGTGATCCGGGAAGTGCTGGCCTGCTATGGGGAAGAAGTGATGAGTGCCCAGGCTCATCTGGCGGAGAGTAGGCGTGTGGAGTTTATAGGAGTCTATTCACCTTTAGGGAGGGTGTTGAAAACGTCTTTTGCGCTGACGCTCGGCCAGATATTGGCCAGAGGGAGGGCGGTCCTTTATGTTAATATGGAGGAGTTTTCCGGATTTGGGACTTTGTTCCATAGAGAGCCTGTACATACTTTGAGCGATCTTCTTTATCATGTCCGCCAGGAGGACAGCCGTGTGGCGCATCAGCTCCCGTCCATGGTGGAGACGGTCAATAATCTGGATCTGCTGCCCCCGGTCGCTACGCCCCAGGATATCTGGGAGACTCCCTTTGAACAATGGGAGAGGATGCTGGACGGACTGCGCTCGCATAGTCCCTATGAGGTGGTCATCCTGGATGTGGGACAGGGGGTGGACGGGTGGTGCAAACTTTTGGATCGGTGCCAGAAAGTGTATATGCCTGTATTGGACGACCTCATATCCCAGGGAAAGATCGGGCAGTTTGAGAGACTTTTGCAGATGTGGGGGCAGGAGGGATTGTTGGAGAAGATCCAGAAAGTGAGACCGCCCTTCCATGGGAGCTTCGGGGATGGAGTCGATTATGTGGGGCAGCTTCCCTGGAGCCAGTTGGGGGATTATGTGAAGGCTGTCCTGCAGAAAGAGAGATGATGGACCGGGGGGTATTTTCCAGTCTGCGCCAGAGATTGATGGAACGGTTGGATATGTCCAGGGAATTGGAAGACAGTGAGATCTTAGAGCTCATCGATGAGATGATCCTGGGCGGACAGGGGATACAGTATATGCCTCTGCAGGAGAAGATCGCGCTCAGGCAGGAATTGTTTTATTCGATCCGCAGGCTGGATGTCCTCCAGGAACTGATCGAGGATAACACGGTGACAGAGATCATGGTGAATGGGCCGGATCATATATTTATTGAGCGCAGAGGGCGCATACAGAAGTGGGAAAAGAGATTTACTTCACGGGAAAAACTGGAGGATGTGATCCAGCAGATCGTGGGCAGATGCAATCGTGTGATCAATGAGTCCATGCCCATCGTGGATGCTAGACTGGAGAATGGAGCTCGAGTCCATGCGGTGGTGAGTCCGGTGGCACTGGACGGTCCGATCCTTACGATCCGGCGGTTCCCGGATAGACCGATCACCATGGATAAACTGATCAGCATGGGGAGCGTCACCAGAGAATGTGTGGATCTTCTGGTAAAACTGGTCCAGGCCAGGTATTCTATTTTGATCGGAGGAGGGACGGGGAGCGGGAAGACTACGTTTCTCAATGCGCTCTCGGCGTATATCCCGGAGGATGAACGTGTGATCACTATAGAGGACAATGCTGAACTCCAGATACAGGGAGTCCCCAACTTGGTGCGTCTGGAGGCTAAGACTGCAAATGCACGAGGAGGAGAAGAGATAACGATCCGTGATCTTATAAAAGCGGCCTTGAGGATGAGACCGGACCGCTTAGTGATAGGTGAAGTGAGGGGTGCTGAAGCAGCAGATCTTTTACAGGTCCTGAATACGGGACATGATGGGAGCTTATCTACGATCCACTCAAATAGTTGTAAAGATACAGGGAGCCGATTAGAGACTATGGTCTTGATGGGGATGGATCTGCCGCTGCAGGCGGTGCAGAGACAGATCATCTCGGGGATTGATATACTGGTGCATCTGGGACGCTTGCGGGATAAGAGCCGGAGAGTGCTGGATGTGGCAGAGATCACAGGTATAGAAAACGGAGAGATCTCATTGCAGCCGCTGTTCACTTACCAGGAGGATAAAGGCCTGGTACGGGCGGGGTCGCTCAGGGATCAGAAAAAATTAGAAAGGGCAGGGATAGTTCTATGAAGATATATTACGATACATATCATTTCCAATGGAGAGAATGGGTGGCATCTTTGCTGCAGTGTGCAGGGATCTGTATAGGGATCAACTATCTGTTTTATAAGAGTCTGTGGGCGTTCGCAGTCATGATCCCGGTGCCGTTCCTGTTTTATAAATGGAAAAAGCATACGTGCATCCGGGAACGGAAAAAGCAGTTGGATTATCAATTCAAAGATGCATTGTATTCATTGAATGTGGCGCTGCGGGCGGGATATTCCATGGAGACGGCGGTAGTCTGCTGTATCCGGGATCTGGAAAAACTCTATCCCCAAAATACGGATATCGTGAGAGAGTTTGTTTATATGGAAACGCAGATGCATCTGAGTGTGCCTTTGGAGACTCTATTCCAGGATCTGGCAGACAGGAG
Source organism: uncultured Lachnospiraceae bacterium (assembly GCA_947652925.1). Lineage (GTDB taxonomy): Bacteria > Bacillota > Clostridia > Lachnospirales > Lachnospiraceae > MGBC164599. Next base: position 59,860 of record CANTEW010000008.1, on the reverse strand, counting down.
CGGGCTGGAAGATATAGAGAACTTTGCCGCCGTTTTTGCGACGGCAAAACGTTCCGGCGGGGATCTGTCCAGGATCGTGCAGAAGACAGCGCGGATGCTGACGGACAAGATCGAAGTGAAGAAGGAGATCGAGGCTACGGTGGCGGCAAAGAAGATGGAGCAGGTTGTCATGAGCTTTATGCCGTTTGGGATCATCATATATATGCAGCTGACATCCCCAGGGTTTTTGCAGATCTTATATGGGAATGTCTTTGGGGTCATCACTATGAGCCTGTGTCTGGGTATATATTTTCTGGCTTATTGGATGGGACGCCGGATCGTAGATATTGAGGTGTAGAGTATGTGGTTGCATATTTGTCTGTTAGGCGGGATCTCTGTGCTGGCAGTTTTGGCAGCGATGGGTAGGCTGCCCCGTCAGGATATCCTCGCTGCACAAGAATGGAGAGTATTGTTCCTGCTGCTGGCGACGGGCGATTGTCTGGGAGCCTGGATGACTTACACACAAAATCAGGACCGGCAATGGAGTGAGGGGATGTATTTTGAGAAAAAGGAGGCTGGGGAAGGCAGTTATGAGGAAGAGATGCGTGTGCAGGTAGAAGAGGAAAACGTTTCAGTCTTTGTGCGGGTGCCGGAGCAGGAAGGGACGGAGGAGGCAGATGCAGGACAGCAAAAGGAGGCGACAGGAGCAGCGCCAGGGCTGGATGAACAGGTCTTACGGGCAGTGGATATGTATAATCAGCAAAAACAGGCAGGAGATAGATATTATCTGCCTGCGGAACTGGATGGGATCCCCATGGTCTGGAGCCGGCCTTGGGATACATCGGGAAATATCCTGACTGCACTGTGTGTGGTGGGCGTGTGCTGTATCCCTATCCAGAAACAGAGAGCCAGGGAACAAAAGCGCCAGGAACGTTCCCGGCAGATGCTGCTGGATTATCCCGGGCTGGTCACCCGTCTGGCTCTGTTGGTCGAAGCGGGGATGACGGTGCGCAAGGCTTTTGAGAAGATCGCGTTGGATCATAAGCGGAAAAAGAGGACAGGGCATGTCCGTTATGCCTACGAAGAACTGCTCAGATCTTATTATGAGATGGAGAGCGGCGTCATGGAAGAGCGGGCGTATGAAGATTTTGGGAAAAGATGTGGGCATCCAAAATACAGGACGTTGGCGACCCTGCTGATCCAAAATCTGAAAAGAGGGGACCAAAGGCTGTTGGATACACTGGAAAAAGAGTCTACAGAAGCTTTTGAAGAGCGAAAGAGGTATGCGCGTGTGCAAGGTGAAGCCGCAGCGACGAAACTGCTCATCCCTATGGTGCTGATGCTCCTGGTGGTATTGGTGATACTGATCGTCCCTGCCTGTTTGTCTTTTTATCAGACATAGATCCAGAGGTACCTGGAAAGGAGGTGAGAGCCTATGGATGAGCTCTGTGCATTTTTTGCAGAAGAAGAAGCCATCGGTGTAGTGGAGATCATTTTGATCTTGGTCGTTCTGATCGGTCTGGTGATGATCTTCAAGAAGCAGTTGGTGGAGCTGGTGGAAAATATCCTTGACAAGATCACCAAACAGAGCGACAGCATTTAGATCACCAGATCTTATCTCAAAAAAACAAGGAGGTGTATCCTTTGATGAGAAAAGGGAGTATGACCATATTTTTTGCACTGGTCCTGTCCATGATCATTGTTTTGGTCTGTACCAGTATTGGATCTGTGAAGATGATGTGTGCCAGGACGCAGATCGCGAATAGTGCCGATGTGGGGATGTATTCGTTGTTTGCCCAGTACGACCCATATCTGTTGGAGCAGTATGATCTGTTCTATGTGGATGCATCTTATGGCACAGGTGACCTGCGGATGGATCGGGCATACCGGACGGTAGAAGACTACATGGAGCCGATCCTGGATCAGGGTTATCTTGATCTGTCTATCGCTTCTGGCGGCATCACCAGTTTTACCTTGGCTACAGATCATAACGGGCAGCCTTTCTGGGATCAGGTAGTAGATCATATGGAGGAAACGTTTAGGAGTCAGGGGATACAGTTTCTTGTGGATAGGGTCCTGGGAGATTCGGACAGGGTCAAGGAGCAGCAGGAAATGAAAAAACAAGTGGAGGACCGGGATATCATGGCGGATTACGATGGAGAGATGGCACGGGCGGGCAATGAGAGCGCCCAGGCAGGAGCAGAGCTGCCAGCAGATGCAGCAGGAGAAGAGCCAGGAGCTCCCATAGAAGATCCTATTGCGATCATCCGGGAGATCCAGAAGATGGGTATCCTGGAATTGGTGATCTCTGATCCGGCGTCGCTGTCAGACCGGGAGATAGATCCATCAGGATTGGCTTCACATCGTGAGCTGGAGGCGGGGATGGGGGCGTTAGTGCCGGCATCAGACAAAGATCTATCCATGGAGGATGTCTTGTTCCAGGAATATATGATGCAAAATTGCGGGACATATGCCCATCCGTCAGAGGGTAGCGGGCTCAGGTATCAGGTAGAGTATATCATCGGAAGGGAGGGGAGCGACAGAGAAAATCTGAAAAAGATAGCAGAGCGTCTTCTGTTGATACGGGAAGGGGTCAATCTGGCTTTTTTGTATACGGATCCAGAGAAAAGAGCGCAGAGCGCATCTTTGGCAGCAGCCATAGCCAGTGGTTTTTTAGTCCCCCCGGCAGCGGGTGTGATCGAGATGGCGTTGCTTTTGTGCTGGTCTTTTGGGGAAAGTGTCTTGGATGTGAGAGCTTTATTTGACGGGGGCCGGGTGCCCTTGGTGAAGGGGCCGGGGGATTGGAGACTCTCATTGGAGGAGCTTCCTGGCCTGCTCGCCAAATGTTCGGGGGAAGAGCCGCAAAGAGAGGCAAGAGGCCTGGACTATACGGATCATCTGCGGACTTTATTATCCCTGGGATCGAAAGACAGTAAGGTCATGGGGAGCATAGATATGATCGAGGCTGATATACGGGCACAGCCGGGCAGAGGTGATTTCCGTATGGATCACTGTCTGGGAGCTATGGAAGTCGCAGTGGATGTGGAGGTGGATCAGAAAAAGGTCTATACCGTATCTCACAGATATGGATATGGGCTGTAGATCATGGAGGTGCTTAGATATGTTTTTTGCCAAGCGCGGCAGGATCAAAACAGTAAAGAAAAAACACTCTCTTCAAAGCCGGGAGCCAGGGGTTTGGCAGAAAGCGTGTTTTGGAGCCTTGCGGAGAGGAGTGTTGACGGTAGAACTGGCTTTTGTCCTTCCTTTATTTTTGCTGGGGACAGGGACTCTGATCTGTTTTATGGATGTATTGAGGCTCCAGACAGAGACGATTAGCCGTTTATGTGAAAAGGCTATGGAGACAGGTGTCTATGCATATGCAGTCGGAGAAAAACTGCCGGTCATCGATATACCGGAAGTCTGTACATATCGACTGCCCATATCCATCGTACCGCTCCCAGCGCTGGTGATCACAAACCGGGGACGTGTACATAGTTGGATCGGAGCGGACACGGGGATAAGGGATGGACCAGCAGAGGAGATGGTCTATGTGACTGAGTCTGGGAGTGTATATCATACAGATCCTCAATGCAGTTATGTAGATCTGTCTGTCACCCAGGTGATGGGTGCAGGCGTGGGGAGCCTGCGGAACCAGCAGGGAGCCAGATACACGTCCTGTGGATCTTGTACAAAGGGAAGCGGACCTGGGAAGATCGTATATGTCACCAGGCAGGGAGGAAAGTACCATAACAGGATCAGCTGCAGCCGTCTGAAGAGGACTGTGCGGCTGATCCCTATATCGGGAGCAGAGGGGCGTCCTATATGCTCCCGATGTCAAAGAAAAAAAGGATAGGGAGGTCAAAAGATGGAACAGATCTGTGTTCTGAGTTTTCTGGGGATCAATAGTTATCTGGATCTCCGCAAAAACCAGATATCTTTATTGCTGGTGTTGTTGTATGCTGTCCTGGATATCCCGTATCTGATGGTAAACAGACAGCGGTTGATACTGTTGCTGATGGGAGCGGTGCCGGGGGTACTTTTGTTGTGCATTGGAAAGGTTTTTGGCGATGCATTGGGAGCGGGGGATGGCCTTGTGGTCCTGGTGTCTGGCCTGTATATGGGGATCTGGGGGATATTGGGAGTCCTCACTCTGGCACTGATCTTAGCAGCTATATGGGCGGTTTTTTTGATGGTCTTTAGAAAGAAGGGAGGAAAGAGCAGTTTTCCTTTTGTACCGTTTTTGATGGCTGCTTATACAATACCCTGGCTGATACAGGTGGTGGAAGGGGTGAGAGGATAGACTGTGTGTACGTGGAAAAGAGGGAGCCTGACGATAGAGATAGCCTTATTGATGCCTTTGGTGTTCCTGGCCTGGATGGGAGTAGTGTCCGTATGTCTGTTTGTGCATGAGAGGGCGTGGATAACGGCGGCAGCTTACGAAGCGGCTATCACAGGGAGTTGGGACGCTGTCAGCAGAGAAGGGGATGTGGTAGGGCGGGCACAGGAGAAGATAAGTGTCCTGCTGCAAGATCCCTGGTATGGTCCTGGGCGTATCCGTACAGGGGTGGAGGGGAAAGGAGATGTTCTCTCGGTCTTTATGGAAGGCAGGCGCCGATCTTACGGGGGACTGCAATGGGATCTCCATATCACAGGGAGCAGAAAATTACGCCGCCCTGTCTCTTTTATACGGAAAGCGAAAGGAGCAAAAGGGCTTTATGAGTCTGCAGGGCAGATAGGAGGCGGCTGATCATGGAGGTGAGCTATAAACATGATGTGGCGCACAGCTTTTTAGTGATCGGGCCGGAAGGAGAGGTGGATACAAGAGCATATCCGATCCGGATGGTCCTGGGGAATGAGATACCGGGTCTGCTCCCCTGCAGATTGCAGAGAGCAGATGGAAAAGTATTGTTTTACTATGAGATCACTGCACGGCAGCCGCTCTTTGATATCTACAAGAAACTGACACATGGAGAACTTAAAAATATATATCTGGAGTTCTTGAGGATCTTTGGAGAGCTGGATATGTATCTATTGGACACGGGGCAGCTGCTCCTGGATCCGGAATATATTTATCTGGATAAGGAAGACAATACATTATATCTGTGCTACCTGCCGGGATATGATAAGCCTGCAGGGGAACAACTGCGGGTCTTTACAGAATATCTGCTGACGCGTATTGAACATCAAGATCCAAGAGGTGTCATGTTAGGCTATGGGATCTATCGTTTGTTGGTGGAGGAGAGTTTCCAGGTGGAAGCTGTCAGTGAGATCCTCAACAGATCTGAACGGGAACAGGAGGATGATCCAAGAACACCGGCAGATCTTGTGGGAGAGGAGACTATGTATACCGACGACCAGGATATATTGCCTGGAGAGGCAGATGAAAAAGGGATGGGGAGAAAGGATCTGGTCTTTTTATCCATTGGTCTGTTCCTCGCAGGGGGAGTTGTGGCGGTCAGGCAGATGGGGTATCTTCCGGATGTATCTTTACCGATGATGTTCGCTGTCCTTTTGGGGGCGATCCTCTTGGCCGCGCTGATGGTCTGGAAAGGACGGGAAAAAGAAGAGGAGAGAGAAGGAGGGATACAGGATGGGGAGGAGATGGACTGGGGGACAGAGAAAAAGGGGGAAGGAGAGAGGTGTGTGCCCCAGGAAGAGGAAACGGTCGTCTTATACAAGAGTCCGGCATATGGCTGTCCGGTGTTGGTCTGTGAGGAGACGGGGCAGGCACCGCCGGTCATATTAGACCGGGATATGGTCGTGATCGGGAAAATGGAGGGGGTAACGGACGTACGATTGGACCGGCCGGCGATCAGCCGCATCCATGCCAGGATACAGAAAAAAGAGCAGGGGTATTGGATCGCAGATCTGGATTCGAAAAATGGGACTTTTGTAAATGGAAAGAAATTGGAGAAAGAGGAAGAACGACTGCTGCAGGCGGAGGATCTGGTAGTCTTTGCGGATATGAGCTATCGGTTCAGGGACCCGGTAGGATGAGATTTTTTGTCTTTACATTTATCCAGTGTTATGATTTAATATTAAAATGAAAAAAACATCTTAATATTAAATCATATTTAAAGGGCAAGGGATAGGGTATGGACAAAAAAGCACCTGTGAGCATCACGATCATATGTCTGAATGTTATAGTATTTTTTGTGGTGGAGATCACGGGGGGGAGTGAAGATCTGGGCCATATGCTATCCTGCGGAGCAGCTTATGTGCCTCTGATCCAGCAGGAACATGAGTATTACCGTCTGTTTTCCTGTATGTTCCTCCATTTTGGCATGGAGCATCTGGTGGATAATATGCTGGCGTTGTATTTTGTGGGAGGTCATCTGGAGCGTGCAGTCGGAAAGCTTAAGTTTCTGCTGATCTATCTGGTAGGAGGAGTGGGTGCCAGCTGGCTGTCGTATCACAGAGATGCAAGAGTAGGAGAGTTGAGTGTTTCTGCAGGTGCCTCGGGAGCAGTCTTTGCAGTGATCGGAGCCATGATCTGTGTGCTGCTCTTGAACCGGGGGCAGCTGGAAGGGCTGACGGCCCGGCAGATGGTCTTTATGGCTGCTTTATCGTTATATTTTGGTTTTACCAGTACAGGCGTTGATAATGCCGCCCATCTAGGCGGGATCCTCTGTGGTTTTGTTTTGGCGCTGATCGTATACCGCAGGAGGGTGCCGGATCTTGATCCATGAATCCTATGTGTGAGGGAAGGAAAGAGTGAAAGTGGTCCCTTCGTTGGGGTAGGACAATACTTCTATATTGCCGTTGTGGGCATGGACCGCTTGGGCAGCGATGGCAAGCCCTAATCCTGTCCCTCCCTTTTTATGTGTGACAAACGGGTCGAAAAGTGTGGGTAGATATTCTGGTTCAATGCCGTTTCCATTATCCTTGATCTGGATACAGAGGGAGGCGCCCTCCTCTTTTAGGATGATCATGATCCGACCATCTTTATCTATAGATTCACAGGCGTTTCGGATCAGGTTGAGGAGCGCCTGCTGGATCTTGACGGTATCCAGGGAGAGGACGATATCTGTATTTGCTGTGCGGTCTTCAAAAAGGAGTTCGATCCCCAGATATGCGAAAGTGGGAATGAGTTCTTTTACCAATTTGGCCAGGTAGGAGGAGATGTGTACAGGTTTTGCGCGGAGTTTACCAGGATTGTTGTATTGAGAAAGTTCGTCCAGAAGCTCTTTCAGGAAATCTATCTGCTCCAGGATATCTTCCCAGTATTCATAGTCCTCTACTTCTGGATGGGCTTTTGCTATGAATTGGAGATAGCTGTTGATGAGAGTCACAGGATTTCTGATCTCATGGGAAACTTTGGATAATGTGAATCGGGATTCTTGATCTGAGCCCATATGGGCGCTATTTTCTAACATGATCTGACCTTTACCTTTTTATATCATAAAACAGTTGCGCATATTGTTTTCTGTCTTGATAATAGTAACATTTGTCGATCAAAATGGCAATCATAAGTACTCGCTTTCAATCTATCAGATCCGCGTTTTGTCGAGGAGTATTGACATGGAAGGACAGTATCTCCAATGTTGATTGCATGATCCGCGGATTTGGGGTATACTGTTGTGTGTTTGAGATGGTAATGTTTTTGAAGGAGGAAATAAAATGGCGAAAGAAAAAGTTGTGTTGGCATATTCGGGCGGCCTGGATACGACGGCGATCATCCCATGGCTGAAAGAGAATTTTGACTATGAAGTGATCTGCTGCTGTATTGACTGTGGCCAGGGAGAAGAATTGGACGGGCTTGAAGAGCGTGCCAAGCTTTCTGGGGCATCTAAGCTCTACATCGAGGATATCATAGATGAGTTTTGTGATGGATATATCATGCCCTGTGTGAAAGCGGGAGCTGTGTATGAGAACAAATATCTGCTGGGTACTTCTATGGCTCGTCCGGTCATTGCAAAAAGACTGGTGGAGATCGCGCGCAAGGAGGGGGCAGCGGCCATCTGTCACGGGGCGACTGGAAAAGGGAACGATCAGATCCGGTTCGAGCTGGGCATCAAGGCATTGGCACCAGATCTGAAGATCATCGCACCGTGGCGTATGACGGACGTGTGGACGATGCAGTCCAGAGAAGACGAGATCGAGTACTGCAAAAAACATGGTATCGATCTTCCTTTCTCTACGGATTCCAGTTACAGCCGCGACCGTAATCTATGGCATATCAGCCATGAAGGGCTTGAATTAGAAGATCCTGCCAATGAGCCGGATTATGATCATCTCCTGGTGATGGGCGTATCGCCGGAAAAAGCTCCGGATGAGCCAGAATATGTGACCATGGCTTTTGAGAAAGGCTGCCCGGTCAGTCTGAATGGGAAACAGATGAAAGTTTCTGAGATCATCGCTGCATTGAATGAGCTCGGAGGAAAGCACGGCATCGGTATCGTGGATATTGTGGAGAACCGGGTAGTAGGGATGAAATCAAGAGGGGTCTATGAAACCCCGGGGGGAACGATCTTGATGGAAGCCCATGATCAGCTGGAAGAATTGGTCTTGGATCGGGCGACGATGGAAGTGAAAAAAGATATGGGTAATAAACTGGCTCAGATCGTCTATGAGGGAAAATGGTTCACTCCGCTGCGGGAGGCTGTACAGGCTTTTGTGGAATCTACACAGGAGTATGTGACTGGAGAGGTAAAGTTTAAATTATATAAAGGCAATATCATCAAAGCAGGTACAACCTCACCTTACAGCCTGTACAGCGAGAGTCTGGCTTCATTCACTACAGGTGATATGTATGATCACCATGATGCGGATGGATTCATCACTCTGTTTGGTCTACCGTTGAAAGTACGTGCCATGAAAATGGCCGGAGTGCAGAAAGATATCTGATCTGGGTCGCAGGCAGGCTTTGTCCTGCCTGTTTTTTGTGTCAAATGGAGCTGCTTTTTTCCGGGATCCTCAGCTGGTTATACAGGAGATTGATAAATTCACTGTTAGATGGTGCTTTCTCCATCGCATGGCTGGATAATTGGATCAAAAAATCGCGGTTGCCCCGTGACCAGCAGTATCCGATCGCGGTCCGCATGCAATGTTCCACATTGTTTTGTGTTGTGTTAAAATGTTTGGCTACATCCAGACAAAGCCATTTGTAGACCAAAAGAAGATATTCTTCGTCTTGTATGCAAAGCTCCAGTGCGTATTGAAGATAATGGAAACCTTTAAGAGTGGTGCGTATCCCCAAAGATAATAAGAGTGACCTGACATTCATGATAAATGACCTCCTTTTCTTAAAATGATAAAGACATTGTAATGTGATAAACGCGAAAATAAAAAGGGCAGACCATTATCGACAAAAATCGTGGAAAAAAATTTTGTGAATGATCGCAGAGGGGGGATGTATTTTCTGAATATTTGCAAATAGGCGCATGACTTTACAGATGTATGGATGATAAAATGTAGATATTTCCATATTGAGTGAAAAAAGAGGATGCTCTGCAGGTGGGCGGGAGCATCCTTTTTGGATATGATCATATCCGTGTAGAAATGTCTTTTTTTGCGATCGAGCAGATGATCCAGCTGCCCGCCAATCCGATGAGCAGTCCGGCAAAAACATCTGTGGGGTAATGGACGCCCACATAAAGACGGGAAAAGGCGATCGATGCAGCGAGGAGCAGGGCGGCTGTACCGTATCTCCGCGGGAGAGTCTGCAGATAGACCCCGGCACAGGCAAATGAGGCCGTCGTGTGACCGGAGGGGAAAGAATAGTCGGAGGGTGCTGGTATGAGTGCAGTCAGTCCCGGGATCTGCGTATAAGGTCTGGGGCGTGCGACCAGGTTTTTCAAACATACATTTGTGACAAGTGCGCAGAGAGCCATGGAAGCCAGAGCCATGATCCCTGTTTTACGGGTCTTTGGGAAAACGATCAATAACAGGGAGAGTACCAGCCAAAACCATCCTCTGTCACCCAGGAAAGTGATACCTTTCCAAAATGGATCCCAGAGATCCAGCCGCAGATCTTCCTGTATCCATAGGAGGCAGTTTCCGTCCAGTTGTATCAAGGCATCCATCATCATCTACCTTCTCTGCGGGTCAGGGCAGCGCGCACCAGACCTTTAAAGAGAGGGTGGGGGCGGTTGGGCCTGGATTTCAGTTCAGGATGTGCCTGGGTCGCGATAAAAAACGGGTGGTCTCTTAATTCGATCATTTCTATGATCCTGCCATCTGGTGATAGGCCGGAGAGGGTCATGCCGTTTTCCTCCAGGACATTGCGGTAGTCGTTGTTGACCTCATATCTGTGTCTGTGCCGTTCGTGGATCGTTCCTTCCTGGTATAACGTATAGGACAGGGTATCTTTTTTCAGGACACAAGGATAGGCCCCGAGGCGTAGTGTACCTCCGATATCTTCGATATCCGCCTGGTCCGGCATCAGATCGATGACAGGATGGACAGTCCGCGGGTTCAATTCGATACTGTGGGCATCAGAATAGCCCACCACATCTCTGGCAAATTCAACGATGGCCAGCTGCATGCCCAGACAGAGCCCCAGGTAAGGGATCTTCTGTTCACGGGCGTAGCGGATAGCCTGGATCTTGCCCTCAATGCCCCGGTCGCCAAAACCTCCGGGGACCAGGATGCCGTCTGCGCCGGCCAGTTTTTCCGCAACGTTTTCTTCAGACACCTGTTCGGAATCGATCCAGAGGATATTTACGGTGGCTTTGCTGGCGATCCCTCCATGTTTTAATGCTTCTACCACGCTGATATAGGCATCGTGCAGTTGGATATATTTTCCCACCAGGGCGATAGAGACTTCAGTGCTTGGGTGGCGCAGGGCTTCCACCATGGATATCCAGTCAGTCAGATCCGGTTCCGGGCAATCCAGTCTGAGGCATTCGCAGGCCACCTGTGCCAGCTGTTCTTCCTCCATGGCCAGAGGCGCTTCGTAGAGGTATTCCACATCCAGGTTCTGGAGTACATGGCTGCTGGGCACATTACAGAACAGCGCGATCTTGTCTTTGATCTTTTTATCCAACGGGAGCTCGGAACGACAGACGATGATATCTGGTCTGATTCCCATGCCCTGCAGTTCTTTGACGCTGGCCTGGGTGGGTTTTGTCTTCATCTCCTGGGACGCGCGCAGGTAGGGGATCAAGGTGACATGGATCAGGATAGCATTTTCATGTCCGATCTCGTGCTGGAACTGGCGGATGGCTTCCAGGAAGGGCTGGCTCTCGATATCGCCCACGGTCCCGCCCACTTCGATGATGGCGATGCGGGTGTCATCGCTGGTAAAATTCCTGTAAAAACGGTTTTTGATCTCATTGGTGATGTGGGGGATGACTTGTACGGTCCCGCCGCCAAAATCTCCCCGCCGTTCTTTCGTCAGCACAGACCAATAGACTTTTCCTGTGGTCACATTGGAGTTTTTATCCAGGCTCTCGTCGATAAAACGCTCGTAATGCCCAAGATCCAGGTCAGTCTCGGCGCCGTCGTCTGTGACAAAGACTTCCCCGTGCTGGACAGGGTTCATGGTGCCGGGATCGATGTTGATATAGGGGTCGAATTTCTGCATCGTGACTTTGTAGCCTCTCGCCTTGAGCAAGCGGCCCAGGGATGCAGCGGTGATGCCTTTCCCCAGGCCTGAGACCACGCCTCCGGTTACAAATACATATTTAACAGCCATATTTTCCTCCGTTCTCATTTATGTACTCCCAGGAGCTGTCCTGCGGACGGCCCTTTTGTCAGTACATTGTTTATATTTTCATAGGCATGAAATCATATAGAATCAGTATACTACATTTTAGGGATTTTCCATATGCCTTTTTATAAAACTTTAAGAATCATTGTAATTTATTTCAGGATCTTCATATTGATTTATTCCAGGCCTGTCTTTATAATAGAAGGATAACAAGAGGAGGAATGAAATGGGCAATAAACCGAGCAAAGATCAGCGGGGGGATAACAATGGACCGCGGGATAACGGACCTAAGAACAGGCAGTCGATCCTGGTGTTCTTACTGTGCCTGATGGTGACATTGGTAGGTGTCAGCCTTTTTACGAATATGTTCAAAGGCGACATGGAGGAAGTCACATACAATGAATTTTTGTCTATGCTGGAAGATGATGAGATAAAAGAAGTCGTCATCCAAAATGGCACAATCACCATAACACCAAAAAAAGATCCAGACAGATATAGGGAGAGGAAATATTATACCCATGCGATAGAGAGCGGCGATGCATTGGTGGAACGTTTGGAAGAGTACGAGGATCTCACATATGAGTTGAAGGTGCCAGATCCTGCGGCAGAACTTTTTTCAAACCTTGTCACGCTCATGCTGCCCACTCTGGTCCTTTTTGGCCTGTTGATGCTTTTTATGCGGAAGATGGGAAGAGGAGGGATGATGGGTGTAGGCAAGAGTAAAGCCAAAGCCTATGTGCAGAAAGAGACGGGTGTGACTTTCCAGGATGTGGCGGGGCAGGATGAGGCAAAGGAATCTCTCCAGGAGGTCGTAGAGTTTTTACACGATCCGGGAAAATATACAGCTATCGGCGCGAAACTCCCCAAAGGGGCGCTCCTGGTAGGGCCTCCCGGTACAGGCAAGACACTCCTGGCAAAAGCAGTGGCAGGGGAAGCACATGTGCCGTTTTTCTCCCTGTCAGGTTCTGACTTTGTGGAGATGTTCGTGGGCGTGGGCGCTTCCCGTGTCCGTGATCTGTTTGAAGAGGCGAAGAAGAATGCGCCCTGTATCATCTTCATTGATGAAGTGGATGCCATTGGCAAGAGCAGAGATGGCCATTACGGAGGCGGAAATGATGAGCGTGAACAAACGCTGAACCAGCTCTTGGCAGAGATGGATGGGTTTGAGGCATCGAAAGGCCTGTTGATCTTAGCGGCGACCAACCGTCCGGAAGTGTTGGATCCGGCGCTGCTGCGTCCGGGACGTTTTGACCGCCGGGTGATCGTGGACCGTCCGGATCTTAAAGGGCGTGTAGATATCTTGAAAGTACATGCAAAAAATGTTTCCCTGGATGAAACGGTGGATTTTGAAGAGATCGCCCTGTCCACTTCTGGGGCAGTAGGGTCTGATCTTGCAAATATGATCAATGAGGCGGCTATCCTGGCGGTGAAACACGGACGCAAAGCTGTGAGCCAGAAAGATCTGTTTGAGGCGGTGGAAGTGGTACTGGTGGGAAAGGAAAAGAAAGACCGTATCCTCAGTGCCGAAGAAAGGCGCATCGTATCGTATCATGAGGTGGGCCATGCGCTGGTCAGCGCTCTGCAAAAAGATGCGGAGCCAGTACAGAAGATCACGATCGTACCCCGTACGATGGGGGCTTTAGGCTATGTGATGCAGGTGCCGGAAGAAGAGAAATACCTGAACACGGAAAAAGAGCTGGAGGCTATGCTGGTGGGTTATCTGGGAGGTCGCGCAGCAGAGGAGATCGTATTTGATACAGTCACTACCGGAGCGGCCAATGATATAGAGAAAGCTACCAAAATGGCCCGGGCTATGGTGACCCAGTACGGGATGTCAAAGAAATTCGGGCTCATGGGGCTGGCCGCGCAGCAGAGTAAATATCTGGATGGAAGGGCAGTCTTGGAGTGTGGGGATGATACAGCTACGGAAGTGGATCACGAGGTGATGGATCTTCTCCACAGGTCCTATGAAGAGGCAAAACGCCTGCTCACAGAGAACAGGGATGTCATGGATAAGATCGCAGAATTCCTGATCGAGAAAGAAACGATCACTGGAAAAGAATTTATGAAGATCTTCCGGAAAGTGAAAGGCCTGCCGGAACCGGATGAGACGGAGAAAAAGGCTGTCCCGCGCATTGCGGAAAAAGTGCAGGCATAGAGGGTTGGGAGATGGCATTTGAAGAAGAATTGAAAAAGCTCCCCGCAAAGCCGGGGGTGTATCTTATGCACGATGCCAAAGACGAGATCATTTACGTGGGGAAAGCGATCAGCCTGAAAAACCGGGTGCGTCAATATTTCCAGACCAGCAGGAATAAAGGCGTCAAGATCGAGCAGATGGTGACCCATATCGCACGTTTCGAATATATCGTCACGGATTCCGAGTTGGAAGCCCTGGTACTTGAGTGCAATCTGATCAAAGAGCATCGTCCCAAGTACAATACGATGCTGAAGGATGATAAGAGTTATCCTTTTATCCGGGTGACTATGGAGGAAGAGTTCCCCCGTGTTTTATTTTCCCGGCGTATGAAGAAAGACAGATCCAAATATTTTGGGCCATATACCAGCGCAGGGGCGGTCAAAGATGCCATCGAATTGATCCGGAGGATCTACCATCTGCGGGCATGCAGCCGGAAACTCCCCCAGGATATCGGGAAGGAGAGGCCTTGTCTGTACTATCATATCCATCAGTGCGATGCTCCCTGCCAGGGAAATGTGAGTGCGGAAGTCTATCAGCAGGGGGTGAAAGGCGCGTTGGGATTTTTGGGCGGCCAGTACCAGGATACGATCCAGGGATTACAGGAGAAGATGCAGCAGGCATCTGAAGAACTGCGGTATGAGGATGCCATGGGATACCGGGATCTGATCCAGAGTATCGAGCGGATCGGGGAGCGGCAGAAGATCACAGGACACGGCGGGGAAGACAATGACGTGGTGGCTATGGCTATGGATGAGGAGGACGCCATTGTCCAGGTGTTCTTTATCCGGGATGGAAGGCTGATCGGACGGGATCATTTCTATCTGCGGGTGGCCAGAGGGGATACCCGGGGGCAGGTACTGACCAGTTTCCTGAAGCAATTTTATGCAGGGACTCCTTTCATCCCCCATGAACTGATCATCCAGGAGGAGATTGAAGAAAAAGAAGTGATCGCCAGCTGGCTCACGAGCCGGAGAGGACAGAAGGTCCATATCCGAGTGCCAAAAAAGGGGACAAAAGAAAAGATGGTGGAGATGGCGGCGCAGAACGCGTCCCTGCTCCTCAGCCAGGACAGAGAGAAGATCAAAAGAGAGGAAGGGCGCACGATCGGGGCAGTCAAGGAAGTGGCTGGCTGGCTGCACCTGGATCCGATCGTCCGTATGGAAGCATATGATATCTCGAATATCAGCGGCTTTCAATCCGTGGGTTCTATGGTGGTCTATGAGCGGGGGAGACCCAAGAGGAGTGATTACCGTAAGTTCAAGATACGGTCTGTGCAAGGGCCGAATGACTATGCCAGTATGGAAGAAGTCCTCACCAGACGGTTTACCCATGACTCGGGCAAAGAATTCGACAGTTTTTCCTGCTATCCAGACCTGATCTTGATGGATGGCGGGCGCGGGCAGGTGAACATAGCGTTGGATGTGTTGGAAAAACTGCATATCCAGGTCCCGGTCTGCGGGATGGTGAAGGACGACCATCACCGGACGAGGGGATTGTATTTTAATAACGAAGAGATACCGATCGATACTTCGTCGGAAGGATTTAAGCTGATCACACGGATCCAGGACGAAGCCCACCGGTTCGCCATAGAATACCACAGAAACCTGCGGAGCAAGGGGCAGGTGCATTCGATCCTGGATGATATCCCCGGTATTGGGCCTGCCAGACGCAAGGCGTTGATGAAACATTACAGGTCGTTGGATGGCATCCAGCAGGCTACGAAAGAAGAATTACAGCAGATCCCGTCCATGAATGAGAGGGCGGCTGCACAGGTATATGTTTTTTTTCATGGTGAGGATGATAAAGGATGACTGATCTGGAGGAGGATAGAAGATGAAAGGTGTTGCGATCACGAAAATGGCACAGGCCTTGAGCCTGAAAAATATGACGCCGGATATGGATCTGGAGGGGAAATATGTGACACTCCCGGATATCAACCGTCCAGCCTTGCAGCTGACTGGTTATCTGGAGCATTTTTCCTCTCAGAGGGTGCAGATCATCGGCTATGTGGAATACACATATCTGGAGCATCTGACGGAGGAAGAGCGGAATTTTGCCTATGAGCGTTTTATCTCCAGCAAGATCCCCTGTGTCATTTTCAGCACGAAGACCAAACCTTCGGATAAAATGCTGGAGCTTGCATACAAATATGATGTCCCCACATTCATCACAGACAGGACCACGTCTAATCTCATAGCGGAGGCTGTCCGGTGGCTGGGAGTGGAACTTGCACCGTGTATCTCCATCCATGGCGTGTTGGTGGATGTATACGGAGAAGGGATCTTGATCACCGGGGAGAGCGGGATCGGTAAGAGCGAGGCGGCTCTGGAGCTGATCAGGCGCGGGCATCGGCTGGTCAGTGACGATGTGGTACAGCTCCGAAAAGTCAGTGATGCTACACTGGTCGGTTCTGCACCGGATATCACACGGCATTTCATCGAATTGCGCGGCATCGGGATCATCAATGTGAAGACTTTATTTGGTGTGGAGTGTGTGAAAGATACGCAATCTGTGGACCTGGTCATAAAACTGGAAGAGTGGGATCGTGAAAAAGAATATGACAGGATGGGGCTCAATGAGGAATACATTGAGTATCTGGGGAATAAAGTGGTCTGTCATTCCTTACCGATCCGTCCAGGGCGGAACCTGGCGGTGATCGTGGAGGCGGCTGCTGTGAACCATCGTCAGAAAAAGATGGGCTACAATGCGGCAGAGGAGTTATACAGGAGGGTGCAGGAGAACATCACTAGAAAGGGTTAAAAGGCCATGAAAGAATACTGTTTCGGGATCGATGTGGGCGGGACCAGTATAAAATGCGGATTGTTCCGGGTGGATGGGACACTGGAAGAAAAATGGGAGATCCCAACTCGGACAGAGGAACATGGAAAAGCTATCCTGCCGGATGCGGCAGCTTCTATCCAGGCAAAGATGCAGGAGAGAGGGATCTCAAGAGAAAAAGTGGCTGGAGTGGGTGTGGGAGTGCCCGGGCCGGTCAACCGGGAGGGTGAAGTCTCCCGGGCGGTGAATCTGGATTGGGGGTATAAACATGTATCAAAAGAAATGGAGGAGCTGACCGGATTGCCCGCGAAGGCGGCGAATGACGCCAATGCAGCCGCGCTGGGTGAGGCGTGGAAAGGCGGAGCGGAAGGTGCTTCGCAGGTGATCATGGCTACTCTGGGCACTGGTGTGGGCGGTGGGATCATCGTGGATGGGAAGATCTTACCGGGCGTCCATGGAGCCGGAGGAGAGATCGGGCATGCGAACATAGAGCCATCGGAGACAGAACCCTGTAATTGTGGGAACCGGGGGTGCCTGGAACAGGTCGCCTCCGCCACTGGTATCGTGAGGCTGGCAGAAAAAGAGCTGGAAAAAAGTACAGAGGATAGTATGCTGCGTATGCTAGGGGCGGGGGGACTGACAGCGAAAGCAGTTTTTGACGCCTATAAACAAGGCGACAGCTTAGCGGGCAGAGTCGTAGATAAGTTTGCGGCTTATCTGGGACGCGGACTGGCTATGTTCGCATGTGTAGTGGATCCGGAAGTCATCCTTATCGGAGGCGGGGTCGCGAGAGCGGGCATGCCTCTCATAGATGCTGTGCAACGGGAATTTACAAAAGCAGCGTTCCCATCTTGTAAGGAAATACCTATCAGGTTGGCCGTCCTTGGAAATGATGCAGGGATCTATGGAGCGGCCAGGACAGTGTTGCAGTGATCGGTCATGGATGTAAAAAAATACACCTCCACCTCTTGACAAAAAAAGAGGGGAGGTGTATATTGTTATCAAGATGTTAGCACTCCAAAAACATGAGTGCTAACAACCTTAAGAAAGAAAGGGAGCGAGGGATGGAACAACTGGATGGGCGTAAAAAGAAGATCCTGAGAGCGATCATCAAAACATATCTGGAGACAGGGGAGCCCGTAGGTTCCAGGACGATCTCAAAATTTACGGATCTAAACCTCAGCTCCGCTACGATACGCAATGAGATGTCAGACCTGGAAGAGATGGGATATATCCATCAACCGCATACATCGGCGGGAAGGATCCCTTCGGATAAAGGATACCGGTTGTATGTGGATGCGCTCATGGCTGAGAAGGATGAGGAGATCGCAGAGATAAAAGGATTGATGATCGAGAAGACTGACAAGATGGAGAAGGTACTGAAACAGGTCGTAAAGACTTTGGCTCAGAATACGAACTATGCAACTCTTATCTCTGCGCCTTCTTTTTCTGATGATCGGTTAAAATTCATCCAATTATCCAGGCTGAACAGGCTGCAGTTGGTGGTGGTGGTCGTCACTGCCGGGAACCGTATCCGCAATGAGATCATCGATCTGGATGAGCAGATGAGCGATGATACGATCTTTAAGCTGAACTTTTTGCTGAATAACAGTCTGAACGGGATCCCGGCAGCGGAGATCAACCTGGGCATGATCGCGCAGCTGAAAGAGCAGGCGGGCGAGTATGGCAGTGTGGTAGGGAGTGTGCTGGACGCAGTCGCCAATGTGATACAGGTAGATGAGGATCTGGAGATCTATACTTCAGGTGCGACAAATATCTTCAAGTATCCGGAGCTGAGCGACAGTTCCAAAGCCAGCGAGTTCATATCCACTTTTGAGGAAAAGCAGCAGCTGGTGGATCTTGTGAAGGAGACTATGGCAGATGAAGAGAGTACCGGCATCCAGGTGTATATCGGAGATGAAGCGCCGATAAAGACTATGAAGGATTGCAGTGTAGTGACTGCCACATATGAGCTGGGCGAAGGCATCCGTGGTACGATCGGTATCGTGGGGCCGAAGAGGATGGATTACGAGAATGTGGTCGATAGTCTGAAAGTATTGCGTGCCCAGTTGGACACCATGTTCAGAAAAACATAGAGTCTGGTCCATACGGATCAGGATAGTTTTGAGAAAGGCGGGGAAAGGCATTGTCAGAAAAGAGCAAGAGACCGGAAGATATGCAGGAAGAAGGAGCCTGCCAGGAAGTCCCGGAAGAAGGAGCGGATACGACTGAGGAGCCGGATAAAGAGGCACAGGCGGCATATACAGAGGAGAGCGGGACAGAGGAACAGGAGCCTGGAGAAAAAAAAGAGGAAAAGAAAGATAAAAAGACAGAGCAGATCGAAGAATTGACCGACCGGCTGCAGAGGAACATGGCGGAGTTTGATAACTACCGTAAACGTACAGAGAAAGAAAAAGCCAGTATGTATGTGATCGGGGCCAAAGAAGTGGTCGAGAAAGTCCTTCCGGTCGTGGACAATTTCGAGAGAGGGCTGGCTTCTGCAGAAGAGGGCGATGCCTTTGCAGAAGGGATGCAGATGGTCTATAAGCAGTTGATGGCTGCATTGTCTGAGATAGGCGTCCAGCCGATAGAAGCGTTAGGCCAGGTCTTTGATCCGAACTTCCATAATGCGGTGATGCATGTGGAGGATCCGGAAGCGGGCGAGAATACAGTCGTAGAAGAATTACAAAAAGGTTATCTGTATAAAGAGTTTGTAGTGAGACACAGTATGGTAAAAGTAGCAAATTGATGTTGCAGGCCAGTCGGTCATGGGTTTTGTGTGTATTGGCTGGAGATGATCTATTGACAGTTTTTGAACAGGAGGATAGGATAATGAGCAAGATCATAGGTATCGATCTGGGAACGACCAATAGTTGTGTAGCAGTCATGGAGGGTGGAAAATCAACAGTCGTGGCCAATTCTGAAGGCGCAAGGACGACACCTTCCGTTGTAGCGTTTACGAAGAGTAATGAGCGTCTGGTGGGCGAACCCGCCAAACGTCAGGCAGTAACGAATGCAGACCATACGATCTCTTCTATCAAGAGAGAGATGGGCAGCGATTACCGCGTAAATATCGACAGCAAGAAATATTCACCGCAGGAGATCTCAGCGATGATCCTGCAGAAATTGAAAAAAGATGCAGAAGATTATCTGGGTGAGACAGTATCTGAGGCGGTGATCACTGTGCCTGCTTATTTTAACGATGCCCAGAGACAGGCGACGAAGGATGCCGGAAAGATCGCGGGCCTGGAAGTAAAGAGGATCATCAATGAGCCCACGGCCGCTGCATTGGCATACGGCCTGGATAATGAAAAAGAGCAGAAGATCATGGTATATGACCTGGGCGGCGGTACTTTCGACGTTTCCATCATCGAGATCGGGGAAGGTGTCATCGAAGTATTGTCTACCGCAGGGAATAACCGTCTGGGCGGCGATGATTTTGACCAGAAGATCACAGACTATATGCTGGCCGAGTTCAAAGCGGCAGAAGGAGTGGATCTTTCCGCAGATAAAATGGCGCTGCAGAGGTTGAAAGAAGCGGCTGAGAAAGCGAAAAAAGAGCTGTCTTCCGCGACTACGACCAATATCAACCTGCCATTTATCACAGCTACCAATGAGGGACCCAAACATTTCGATATGAACCTGACCAGGGCAAAATTCGATGAATTGACCCATGATCTGGTCGAAAAAACAGCCGAGCCGGTGAAACGTGCGCTGTCCGACGCAGGACTGACAGCTTCTGAGCTGGGTCAGGTATTGTTAGTCGGCGGATCCACACGTATCCCTGCCGTACAGGATAAAGTAAAACAATTGACAGGCAAGGAGCCGAGCAAGAGCTTGAATCCGGATGAGTGCGTGGCGTTGGGCGCTGCCATCCAGGGCGGAAAGCTTGCCGGTGATGCAGGCGCAGGGGATATCCTCCTTCTGGATGTTACTCCGCTGTCTCTGTCCATCGAGACTATGGGCGGCGTGGCGACACGTTTGATCGAGAGGAATACGACGATCCCTACCAAGAAGAGCCAGATCTTCTCAACAGCGGCGGATAACCAGACAGCTGTAGATATCAATGTGGTACAGGGCGAGAGACAGTTTGCAAAAGACAATAAATCGCTGGGTCAGTTCCGTCTGGACGGTATCCCTCCGGCAAGGCGCGGCGTTCCGCAGATCGAGGTGACCTTCGATATCGATGCCAACGGTATCGTGAATGTATCTGCGAAAGACCTGGGTACAGGCAAAGAGCAGAAGATCACGATCACGGCAGGTTCAAATATGTCTGACGAAGACATTGAAAAAGCAGTCCGCGAGGCCAGCGAATATGAGGCGCAGGATAAGAAGCGCAAAGAGGCGATCGATGCCAGGAATGATGCGGATTCCATGGTCTTCCAGACAGAAAAGGCATTGGAAGAAGTGGGCGATAAATTGGATGCCTCAGATAAAGCGGCAGTGGAAGCTGATCTGAAAGATCTCAAGGATTTTCTGGAAAAGACCAACGCGGAAGAGATGACAGAGGCGCAGGTCGCTGAATTAAAGGCGGCGCAGGAGAAGATGATGACCGGCGCACAGAAACTTTTTGCAAAGATGTATGAGCAGAATGGCGGCGCACAGGGAGCGGCAGGCCCGGATATGGGCGCGGGAGCGCAGACAGCCGGAGGCGGTGACGAAGCTGGCTACGATGATGATGTGATCGATGCAGATTATAAAGAGGTTTAAGGAAAGATCCGATAGCAGACCACGCATGGATGGGAGGTAACCATGGCAGAACAACAGAGAGATCTATATGAAGTCTTAGGCGTGGACAGGAATGCGGATGAGGCGGCGATCAAGAAAGCATACCGGAAACTGGCTAAAAAGTATCATCCAGATGCCAATCCAGGCGATAAAGAGGCAGAGCAGAAATTTAAAGAGGCCACGAATGCGTATGCGATCCTAAGCGATGCGGATAAGAGGCGGCAGTATGACCAATTCGGTCATGCCGCCTTTGAAAACGGCGGAGGCGGCTTCGGCGGTTTCGGAGGCTTCGATTTCAATTCTGCCGATATGGGAGATATTTTCGGGGATATATTCGGAGATCTGTTTGGCGGAGGGAGTCGGAGACGTGCCAGGAGCGGGCCGATGAAGGGCGCGAACTTGAGGGGCAGGATCAATATCACGTTCGAGGAAGCTGTATTTGGATGTGAAAAAGAGATCGAGATCATGCTCAAGGAGGAGTGCAGTACATGTAAAGGCAGCGGCGCAAGACCGGGGACCTCACCGGAGACCTGTCCGAAATGTAACGGCGAGGGGCAGATCGTCTATACCCAGCAGTCTCTGTTCGGTATGACCCGCAATGTGCAGGTATGTCCGGAATGCGGGGGCAGCGGGAAAGTGGTCAAAGAGAAATGCCCAGACTGCAAGGGGACAGGTTACATTTCCAAGCGCACGAAGATCAAAGTCAGTATCCCTGCTGGGATCGATAACGGGCAGTCTGTGCGCATCCGGGATAAAGGGGAGCCTGGCACCAACGGTGGGCCGAGAGGAGACCTGCTTGTAGAAGTAGTGGTGGCCAGACATCCTATATTCCAGAGACGAGGCGATGATATCTATTCCACAGCCCCCATCACATATGCCCAGGCAGCGCTGGGCGGCGAAGTGCGCATCTCAACAGTGGACGGGGATATCATGTATGACGTGAAACCGGGGACGCAGACAGATACCCGTATCCGTCTGAAAGACAAGGGCGTACCCAGCATCCGCAACAGCAGGGTCCGGGGGAGCCATTATGTGACCTTGGTCGTCCAGGTCCCCACAAAACTCAACCGGGAGGCGAAAGAAGCGCTCAGAGCATTTGACCGGGCGTGTAAAAAGAAAAAATAGATGGATGGACGTCGCTTTGGAGCATGTTTCGTACAGGGCTCTGGAGCGGCGTTTTTTTTAACGTATTTTGGATCAGATAAATTTATAAATGATCGGGATCTTTTGCAAGGGTTTGCTATCCAGGATCGTGTTATATATGTAATGGAAAAAAATAACAACGATATGAGGAGGGTTCCAAGATGAAGATCTCAAAGGGTTGGAAAAAAACAGCAGCGGCGCTGATGGCAGCAGTCATGGTATCAGGCAGTCTCACCGCACCGGTCATGGCACATGGACATGGGGGCGGCCATCATAGCAGTTACCAGAACACCTATCATAGCAGCCAGCATACAGGTGTTTACTGTGCTTACCATGATACGACCCACAGGAGCAAGAGTAAATGCAAAAGGTATTGCCAGAAGCATAAGACGACCCATAGGAATGGGAAACGGCATGCAGTGAGGCATCATGCGGTGAGACATCATTAAAGACAGTGTTTTGCAAAGCGCTGTATTTATGGCCGCCTTTCTGATATACATAGAAGATATCAGAAAGGCGGTGTTTTTTATGATGACAAAAAAGATAGATAAGAAAAGGGGCTTTATCTTGCAGCAGCCGGATAAAAAATGAGTGGTGATCTTGCACAAAATAAAGGAGATATACGCTTAGGATTTTTTAACGAATTTCATTTTTAGAGTTTGGTTGGATTGATTTTCATGCTTTTATTTGTTATAATCTGTAATGTTGTAGGTAGCTATCGAAACGAGAGCCGCACTCCTCATGGGGTGCGGTTTTTTGTTTAAACAAAATGTTTTTACCAAAAAATGATGTAGACCGGAGGTGGAGGGATGTGGATATCAGAAAGGGATATCAGATACACAGCAAACAGGAAAGGGCGCCCTGACGATCTGATCAGACGGTTACTTTTTATGACAAACTTCTGTGATCCAAACAAATGGAGTTTTGTGGGAGTGTTTGATGATGGGGTCTGACCGGAAGATCCCTGGCAGCAGGATAAGGAGAGATATTTAAAAATGGACAATACTTTGGCAAAAAAAATTTAATTTTGGTTCTCTGTTGTTGTTTTCGATACCGAATATCATCACAATGGTCTTTATGTCCCTGTACAGCATTGTGTATGGCAGCTGTGTTTCTCATTTTGTGGGGACAGACGGGCTCTCAGCCGTGAACATCGTTTATCCCATGGTGAGTATAGAGCTGGCGGTCAGTATTATGCTAGCGGCGGGAGGCAGTTCACTGATCGCACGGAAAATGGGAGAAGGAAAGAGCTATGAGGCCAAAAGTGACTTTACCATGATCGTGATTGTCAGCCTTTTGCTCGGCATATCGATCGCGGTGTTATCACTGGTATTTATACGTCCGCTTTTAGGCGCATTAGGAGCAGGGAACGGCAGTCTTTATGAACTGTGCCACGGATATTTTTGTATTTTGATCGCTTTTGCGCCCGCATTTCTTCTCCAGACGATTTTTCAGTATGGACTGATCGATGCGGGAAAACCTGCTTTGGGCATGGTGATGATGATCTTGGCAGGGGTTACCAATATCGTGCTGGACATTGTGTTTATGGGGCCTCTTAACATGGGTATCCGTGGTGCGGCGATCGCCACAGTTACGGGATACTGTATCCCGACACTGTTTGGTCTCATCTATTTTTCGGTAAGGAGATTGGGCACACTGAGTTTTGTAAAGCCTCTTTGGGACTGGGATACGATCGTACAGACCTGCTCCAATGGTGCGGCGCAGATGGTATCAAACCTGTCAACGGCAGTGACGACCTTTTTGTTCAACATCACGGTGCTGCGTCTGATCGGTGAGGACGGTGTAGCTGCGATATCTATCCTATTGTATGCACAGTATATCTTTACAGCAGTTTATCTTGGCTATTCATCTGGAGTAGCGCCGATCTTCAGTTATAATTTCGGCAACGGTGACAGGGAGCGATCAAAAGGGCTTCTGAAAAACAGTCTGATCTTTATTGCCCTTTGTTCGGTAGTGTCTTTTGCGGTATCTATTGTGGGAGCCGGCGGCATTACTTCCATATTTGCCCCGCCAGGCAGCAACGTCTATGATATTGCGGTGGGTGGATTTATCTATTTTTCGGTCGGATTTTTGTTTATGGGTATTAACTTATTTACTTCAGCGTTCTTCACTGCCTTATCTGACGGAAAAACAGCATCGATCCTGTCCATGCTCCGGACTTTGGTCTTCCTGACAGGAGGCATCCTGCTGCTTCCGCAGATCGCAGGAGTGGAGATATCCATCTCTCAAAGCTGAGGTTTTTGGGGTCTTTGAACGTTGAGACGAAGGAGGGCGACATAAAAGTGTCTGTGCCTAAAAGGGATCATAAGTTTTTGGATATTGATGCGGACACTAAAGACGGAGAGATTTCCGTAAAAAGATCTATCGGCGGAAAAAAATATCGAAAAAAAGATAAAGAGCGTTACGTCAAAACCGCGAAAAAAAGTAATATAAAATTGGATATAACTACGGGGAATGGCGATATCCAGGTTTTTTGAGATGAGGGGTATATCTGATCCCCCGGCGCTCTTGGTACTTTTCCGCCATCATACAAAAGATTTGTAAGATCCAAGCGATCTACAGGATCTAAAGGGTCTTAAAAGACACTCGGAAAATGTCGAAGATGCTTTTTATACGCTAAGATCAAAACCTGCAGACATCAATGTTTGCGGGTTTTCTGGTTTAGTACCTAAAATCTGTCAGATGAATACTATAACAGTATACACAATTTGTCAAAAGAGATTATTTTTTGAGGAGGATCACAGATGGAAGGACAATTAGTATGGAAAGATGAATACAATATTGGTGTTGAGATCATTGACAGAGAACATAGAAGGCTTTTTAAGATCATCAATAAACTATTCCAGTTTACCGATGAAAAAAGCAAGAGTCAGTGGGCATGTCATGAAGGTATCAAATTCTTCAAGGATCATGCAGTAAAACATTTTATAGAGGAAGAAGAATATATGGCATCTATTGGCTATGAAAGACTTGGAGTACACAGGCACATCCACAATGAATTTCGGGAGCGGACGCTCCCAGCGCTTGAGGAGGAGCTGGAGAAGACAGGTTACTGTGGGGATTCAGTGGAACATTTCCTCGGGGTCTGCGCGGGATGGCTCGTTGGGCATACGCTGATGGAGGATCGGGCGATCACGGGAAAAAGTAGGAGCAGATGGATGGGACTCCTGCCAGACAAGGAACAGGAGTATGTAAAGGAAGTCATCCTTCGGCTGATGTATGATCTGTTCCATCTGGAGTCCTGTGTGATCAGTGATGCGTATGGTGGAGAAAAGTTCGGCAGAGGCGTATATTACCGTCTGATCTACGGTACAGAGCAAGATGAGGAAAAATATGAGATGTTCTTAGTCTTTGAAGAAAAGCTGTTGATCAATACGATGGGAAAGACCATGGGGATCAGGACAAATAAGCTCAATACTCTATTGATGAATGCGGCAAGATATATGGCCCGCCAGTTTGCAGAACATGTCAAGGGGCATTTGCCAGATATGGATGGCTACGAGTTGAAAGAGGAAAATCTCCTTACGTATGATCAATTCAAGGATGTGTTTAAAAATGAAAGATTGCAAGTCAGCCTGCTTTTTGATACAGGTGAGGGGTATTTTTCATACTGTACGGTTGCCAAGCATCCGCTGAAAAAGGGCAGCGCTACACCTATCCACACAGGGAATGCTATGGCTGAAGTGGGGAGATATCTTATGGAGAGGGAAGGACATATGGAGAAAGAAAGGCCTTTGAAGCGGAAAGTGCTGGTGGTGGATGATTCTGTCACAGTGAGACAGGGGATCCGGAAGCTTCTGATCGAAGATTACGATGTGACGCTGGCAGCATCCGGCACAGCTGCGATACGTTGTATCATCCTGGATAGACCGGATCTGATCTTACTGGACTATGAGATGCCGGTCTGTGATGGTCAGCAGGTATTGGAAATGATCCGCTCGGATGAGACTTTGTCAGACATCCCTGTTATCTTTTTGACGGGAAGATCCGATCTGGAGACTGTGAAAAGATTAGTAGCTTTAAGACCAGAGGGGTATCTGGTGAAGGATCTGAGACCGGCGCAGATCAAGCGGAAAATAGACGAGTTTTTTGCGAAAAAAGTGGACTTCCGTTGATATATAGCATTTTTCAAGCACGTTCTGGGGCCGGGGTCTATATGGGGAGTTATGGCGACACTCACAAGATATGGTGCTTGTGGGTGTTTTTCTTTATGAAAAATTGAAAAAACAACTTATACTTTTGCGATAATGTACGATATAAAAAATAGGAGAGGAGGCAGATTCATGAAACAACTTATACAGATCACCACAATACCGATCGCATATGAGATGCAGATAGAGAAAGCAAAGATAGAACATCATGAAGGGACTGCAAATCTGGAGATCAGCAGTAACCAGGCAGGACATATGCAGATCAAAAGTCAACCGATCAAATTAAACTTGGATACTTATGAGTCAGGGAACGCCCTGCTGAATGGTTCTTTGGGCATAGCAAAGCAAGGAAACGGATCACCAGTCATCTATCAAGCTACTGTTTCCATGGATCAGGAAGGACAGCTATTGTTAAAAGGGAAGATCAGTGATAATTTAAATAGAGTGGATGCCACAAAACAGGCAGTAGCATCAGATAGGCAAGTGTCTGAAAGTCCAGCAGACTTGACGATCCGGTATCAGATGGACAAAATGAATTTTGATATGAAGATAGCCAACGGGAATTTTGAATTCATACCGGGTAACATCAATATAGAGATCACACAGTATCCAGATGTGCAGATCGAATATGTGGGAGGTCCGATCTATGTACCGCCAAGTGCGGATCCTAATTTTGAAGGTGTTGACGTAAGAGCATAAGGTATGTCTGAACAATGTTTTATATGGATTGTATAAAGGGACTTTTGATAGGGTGTCAGAACTTTAGATAGGCTTTGGCACCCTATAAGTGTGTCCTGTTATCCCAGCAGATAACAACTTGTGTAGGCGAGTGTGTTTGGACCGTAATAGTATTTCATCCCATTGTCTTTACATATCTGGGTGACTAAGATCCCGTAAGCTTCCATAGAGGAGATGGATCTTTCCGGAAAACGGCAGGGTGCGTCTGGATATGTGCAGACCTTGCATAAAGTACAGGTACCCGCTCCCAGAGGAAGGAGTTTCGGATAGAGTCCAGACAACACGTTGGTCAGCTCTGCAAAATTTTCTTTATGCTGTTTTTCCAGGCAGATCATCGTTTCGAAATCCATACTATCTTCCAGATCGCCCACAGTCTGTACCAGGATCCCGGAATGGTATCCGGAAACTTTTTGGCGGCATTCTTCCAACGTACCGCATCCAGGCGGACAGGACCAGTTTTTATCGTATTGTCCGCAGGTGTTCGCGAGACACATGTCCCTGACTTCCGGCATCAAGATCATGGTATCCGGGTCCAAGGCTGCGGCATGGGTAAATCCGTGTTCTCTGGCAAGGTCTATCATCTTATCAAGTTCTGTCATCACAGTCCCTCCTGGTCAAAACTCAAGTCATCTACAAAGGTATCTTGAAACTCTGGTCTGTTTGCTAATTCTAAAAAATCTATCTGCGCTGCCAAACGGCATGCCCGGTGGAATTCTTTTTCATTCAGGATGGCGATCTTCGCACCTTCACCGGCAGCGTTTCCCACAGGGGTGATCTTGCCGGAGAGTTCCAGGGGGAGCAGACCGATGGCACAGGCGCTTTTTGGATCCATATAGTTGCCGAATGCCCCGGCGATCAGCACTTCCTCGATCTCATCCAGTGTGACCTCCCATAGCTGGCACATGATGCGTATGCCTGCAGCGATGGCGGCTTTTGCCAGCTGTAATTCCCGCACATCTTGTTTGGTCAGTCTGACCTTGTCTGTGATCTGGAACGCTTCTTCCATGTAGCCAGTCTCATCTATGATCCCCAGGTCCAGCAGACAGGCGGTCAGATCCAACAGGCCGGAACCGCAGATCCCGACGGCGTCGCAGTCACCGATGGTAGAATAAGATAATCTCCGGTCAGCATCCAGGGTCACATGGTCGATGGCGCCTGTCCCCCCTCTCATCCCGCAGCTGATCTTAGCGCCTTCCAACGCCGGACCGGCAGCGGTGGAACAGGTGAGCAGCCTGCCGTTTTTGGAGAGTACCAGTTCACCGTTTGTGCCGATATCGATCATCAATGTGAGTTTTTCCTGTTTTTCAAGATCTGTTGCCAGGATACAGGCCAGAGTATCAGCACCCACAAAGCTCTCGATCACGGGGAGCGCCCAGAGACGTCCCTGGGGATGGATATGGATCTGGAAGTCGGAAGCAGGGCCTACGAAGGGTTCTTTTGAGTAGGGCAGGTAAGGGGCTGCCACAAGGCTGTCTACGGGCCAGTGCAGGAATAGATGCTGCATGCAGCTATTGCCTACGATACAGACGCTGACGATCTGCTCCGGAGAGAGACTGCTCTTTTGCGCCATTTGTTGGATGAGCCGGTCGATGGCTTGGTGTACGCAGTCTGCCAGGATATCCGCCCCACCGGCCAGGGCATATTCGCAGCGTTTGATCACATCGGCGCCGTAAGGGGATTGGGGGTTCAGGCAGCTGTCTACGGCTATGGTCCGGCCGTCTCCAGCATCCAATAAGTAGGCGGCGATGGTGGTCGTTCCAAGATCCACAGCGGCCAGGCAGATCTGGCGTGACGGATCCTCTTTTTCCATATCTGGCAGCCAGGGGCTTATATCGATCCTGCGGCCCACGCCTTTTTCCAGGATCTGGTTTTTGGCCGAGAGGGAAGAGAGCCGTATGGTCATATCATTTTCTACGTGGACCGAACAGGCTTTTTGGATCCCGGAGGCGGCCCCTTGTAAGATCTCAACGGTACATTTTCCACATTTTCCATCGCCTCCGCAGGGAGCTTCTGGAGAATAACCGGCCATGCGCTGGGCTTCCAACAGAGTGGTGCCCGCTCTTACCTGTATAGATCTGTCGTCTGGCATAAAAGTTACAGTATAAGTATCCAAATATGTATTCCTCCCTTCAGTTGGTATCAGAGATATATCCTCTATTATACTATATATCCGGGACAGAAAAAATGGAGAAATATTGCTTTGCCAGTAAAAACAAGACATCCATACACCATTTGCCAGGAGGGGGCGGATATGTTATGATAGGAGCAGAATAGTTAAATGAAAGGAGACGTAATGTATAAGAGGAGATGGAAAAAAAACTTGTCTGTTGCCATCGCAGGGATGCTGACAGTATCTGCAGTAGGGATCGCGGATGTGGGAGCGGCTTTTACAACAGACTCGCCCAACAGTATCTATCTGGATGGAACTGAGAGTACAGTCGGCGTTTCTGGAGACAGCCAGGGGGGAGCAGAGCCAGGGGCGACCGCCCAGGCTGATGGTGCGAGCGATACATGTGGGGAGGATCTGAAATGGACGCTGGATGGCAGCGGGAACCTGACGATCACAGGGTCGGGGGAGATGTATGACTATCCTTCCACAGGGCAGGGAGCGCCCTGGGGGGAACAGGCAGAGAAAGTCAAGATGGTCAATATGTCCGGCAAGATCACGAGTATAGGGCGGAACGCGTTCAAAGGATGCAGCAACTTGTCAAATATCAATCTGCCGGACAGCGTGCGCACGATAGGGGCCGGAGCGTTCAAGGGTTGCGGCAGCCTGAGCGGCATCAGTCTGCCAAACAGCCTGACACAGCTGGGAGAAGGAGCCTTCGATGGCTGCAGCAGTCTGACCAGTATCAGTCTGCCGGAGGGTGTGACGGCTATAGAGAGGGATACATTCAAAGACTGCGGCAGTTTAAAGGAGATCAGCCTTCCAGAAGGGATCAAGACGTTAGGGGACAACGCATTGAGCGGCTGCGACAGTCTGGACGCAGTGGTCCTGCCAGCAGGACTGGAGAGTCTGGGGGCATATGTGTTCAGCGGCTGCAGCAGCCTCACCTCTATGGAACTGCCGGCGGAGCTGCCGGACATACCTGCGTATGCCTTTGAGGGGTGCAGCAGTTTGACTGGAGTGACCCTTCCTGCGGGACTGACTGTCATAGGGGCAGGGGCGTTCAGCGGCTGCAGCGGTCTGGAGAGTCTGGATCTTCCGCCAAGTGTGACATCCATCGGAGACCATGCGTTTGAAAACTGCGGTAAGTTGAGCGCGCTGGCGCTGCCCGCCGATCTGCAGTCTACAGGACTGGGAGAGGGCGCCTTCCTTGGCTGCAGCGACCTGCACACGATGGCCTTGCCGGAAAACTGGACGGAGATTCCAGCGGGGGCGTTCAAGGGCTGGAAGGGCCTGGAGAGCATCCAATTACCGGAAGGGCTGGTGTCTATAGGGGCAGAAGCGTTCAGCGGCTGCAGTGATCTTAAAGGGATCGATCTGTCTGCCAGTATAGAGTCTGTAGGAGCGGGCGCGTTCAGCGGCTGCAGCAGTCTGGGGAACATGGTCCTGCCGGAAAAACTGACAAAGTTAGAGGACAGTACTTTCAGCCGCTGCGTCAGTCTGAATAGTGTGACGATCTCAGGGAATGATATGCTGTCTGTAGGCGACAGCGCGTTCAAAGACTGTGTCAGCCTGGACAGCATCAGTCTGCCGGAGACGGTCACGGACTTAGGGGCGGAAGCTTTTAACGGCTGCAGCGGCCTGGAGGATATGAAGCTCCCCAGCGGATTGACAGAGATAAAGAACAGTACATTTAACGGCTGCAGCAGTCTGTCCAGGATGGATCTGCCAAGCAAGATAGAACGTGTAGGGGAAAACGCATTTAGCGGCTGTTCTGCTCTGAGCAGTATCAGCCTGCCGGTCGGCCTGGATACGATAGGAAAAGGTGCTTTCAGAGAGTGCGCCCTGAAGAACATCAATCTGCCCGCGGGGCTGACAGGTCTTGGCGAATATGCGTTTTATGGGTGTAAAGAGCTGGAGAACATCACTTTGCCAGGGGATCTTTCAGCTGTAGAGAAATATACATTTTATGGCTGCAGCAGCTTGAAGAGCGTCAGCCTGCCTGGGAGCATGACGAACATAGGTACGCACGCCTTTAAAGGTTGCAGCAGCCTGAGCAGTATCAACCTGCCTGAGAGTGTATCCAATATAGAGAGCTATGCATTCGAAGGCTGCAGTAGTCTGGAGGAAGTAGTCCTGTCTGAGAAGCTGGATGCTCTGGAGAGTCATGCGTTCAATGACTGTGATGGATTAAAGAGCATTGTCATAAAAAATCCTTCCTGTGAGATCGAGGATAGGGCAGATACAATCCATCCCACAGCCACTATCAGTGGCCATCGCAAGTCCACGGCAGAGGTTTATGCGCAGACATATGAGAGGGAATTTGTATCGCTGGACGGGGATGATGATGTAACAGGGGAGCCAGAAAAACCTGGGGCGTCAGGGACGCCTGGTCCGGAACAGCCTTCTGTATCACCGACATCGTCACCGTCAGCGAAGGCATCCCAGGCCATCAGTGCCAAATATGACGCATCCGCCGGACAGCTGGAAAAAGTAGTGGGCAAGAAGATCCGGCAGGAGATCACAGGAGCCAAGACGAGGATGATCTATGAGTCCAGTGATCCGGAAGTCGCTAAGATAACGAAGATCAACTCAGAAAATAGTAAGAAATGGTGCGAGATCACTTGCGTGGGAGCCGGCAGGACAGTGATCACTTCTATAGCGAAGGCAGACGATAAATATAAGGAAGCAAGAAAGAGCTTCACATTATATGTACGTCCCCAGAAGGCTAAAGTAGTATCCTTAAGATCCAAGAAAAAAGGCCAGGTAACGGTCAAGAGCAACAATGCGTCCAAGGGCTGCGATGGATACGAGATCGTATATAAACATCGCGGAAAGGCCAGGAAAGTCCAGATAGA
Source organism: uncultured Lachnospiraceae bacterium (assembly GCA_947652925.1). Taxonomy (GTDB): domain Bacteria; phylum Bacillota; class Clostridia; order Lachnospirales; family Lachnospiraceae; genus MGBC164599. The sequence continues at coordinate 27,507 of CANTEW010000008.1, read as the reverse complement.
GAAAGAGGGGGCGCTCACTTACACGATCAAGAAGCTGAGATCCGGTAAGAGCTGCAAAGTCAAGATCCGTACATACAGAGAATGGAAAGGTAAGAAGTACTGCAGTGAGTACAGTAAATGGAAGACGCTCAAGAGAGTGAGATAGAAAGAACCATAGGAGCCAGGGGCAGAAAAGACAACGCCCCTGGCTTTTTTTGGCAGGGCGGTGTGCGCTGTGCGGAGCTGGCGGGGCAAAAGAATCCGTTGAAAATGGATCCAGGATATAGTAAAATGTGTTTTGATATAGAAGGTACACCAGATATTGAGGAGTACATGATATGGAGAAAAGTTTTGTAACATTGGAACAGGTCACGAAGATATATGGGAAAGGTGAGGTGCAGATCAAGGCTGTGGATGGCATCGATCTTTCTATAGAAAAAGGTGAATTCGCGATCATCGTGGGGCAGAGCGGGGCCGGCAAGACTACAGTGCTGAATATCCTGGGTGGCATGGACCAGGCCACATCGGGCCATGTGTGGGTAGACGGGCAGGATGTGGCCGCGTATCCGGCGCGCCGTCTCACTGCGTACCGGAGGGATGACGTTGGCTTTGTCTTCCAGTTTTATAATCTGGTGCCGAATCTGACCGCGTTGGAAAATGTGGAGCTGGCCCTGCAGATCTGCAAAGACCCGCTGGATGCCAGGGATGTCTTAGGTGAAGTGGGTCTGGGCGACCGGCTGGGGAATTTTCCGGCGCAGCTCTCCGGCGGGGAGCAGCAGAGAGTGTCGATCGCCCGTGCGTTGGCAAAGAACCCGAAGCTGCTCTTATGTGACGAACCAACGGGGGCGCTTGATTACCAGACGGGGAAGTCTATCTTGAAACTCCTGCAGGATATGTGCAGGCAGCGGGGGATGACCGTGATCGTGATCACCCATAATTCTGCACTGATGCCTATGGCGGACCGGGTGATCCAGATCAAAAATGGGAAAGTATCGTCTATGGAGGTCAATGAGACGCCGTTACCAGTTGAAGAGATTGAATGGTAGGAGACAGTACGTGAAGAAAGCACTGAGAAAAGATTTCTTTATGGATATAAAGAAAAGCTTTGCGCGGTTTATTTCCATATTTTTCATCGTTGCCCTGGGAGTGGCTTTTTTCTCCGGTATCCAGGCGGCTTCCCCGGATATGCGCTATTCGGGGGATGCCTACTACGACGAGATGCGTCTGATGGATCTGAAGGTCATGGGGACATTAGGGCTGACGGAGGAGGATCTGGAGAGCCTGGAGCAGGTCAAGGGTGTGGAAATGGCAGAAGGGGGCTACGCCCTGGATGTGCTGAGCGGCGAAGAGGGTGAACAGCGGGTGATCCATCTGGAGAGCCTGGGGGAAGAGGTGAATCATGTATCGGTGGTCCATGGACGCCTGCCGGAGAAAAGAGGCGAATGTCTCGTGGATGTCCAGATGGCAGATGAGGAGGACTTGGAGCTGGGAGACCAGATGGAATTCCATGTGGAAAAGGATAGTATCCTCAGGCAGAGGGTGTTCACAGTCGTGGGCACATGCAGCAGTCCCTTGTATATCTCGTATGCCAGGGGGAATACCACGCTGGGTTCAGGAGAGGTCAGCGGCTATACATACGTGACAGGAGATAATTTTGACAGGGAGACTTATACGGTAGCTTATCTCCTGGCAAAAGGGGCCAGGGAGCAGACGAGTTACACGGATATGTATGAAAATCTGGTGGATAAAGTAAAGGCCAGGGTGGAGGACATAGAAGAAGAGCGCTGTCAGATCCGCTACGATCTTGTGAAAGGAGAGGCGGAGCAGGCATTGGCGGACGCCCGGAAGGAATTGGAGGACGGCAGGTCTGAGGCGCAGGAGGGACTGGATGAGGCCAGACAGGAGTTAGAGGACGGCAGGAAGAAGATCGCGGACGCCCGTACAGAGTATGCAGACGGACTGCAGCAACTGGAAGACGGTAAAAAGGAGCTGGAAGACGGCAGGAAAAAACTCGCCGATGCCCGCGTCCAGTACCAGGATGGCGCATCCCAGTGGACTGCGGCAAAAAATGAACTGGACAGCCAGCAGGAACGGCTGAACAGGTCCCAGGAACAGACCAGCCAGGGATATACGGCCTGGAATGCTTCCAAACAGGAGATCGACCAGAAAGAACAGGAGTATAACACTGGTCAGGCTCAGTATGAACAGGGCATGGCGTCCATCTCCCAGGCGAAGGGAGAACTGGCTGCGGCGAGAGAGCGTTATGGACAGTTCGTGGCTTCATCAGGCGTGGCGGATCCTCAGACAGAAGCACGTTTCCAGGCCCAGGAAGCCCAGATCCAGAGCCAGGAACAGACACTGGCCCAGACCAGGCAGCAATTGGACGATGCACAGCAGCAGTTGGAGAGCGGACGCCGGGAACTGGATGCTACGAAGGATCAGCTGGATGTTGCGCAGGCGCAGATCAATAGCGGGATGGCCCAACTGAACAGCGGGCGTGCCCAGCTTGCTGAACGGCAGACTCAGTTGAACGCGGCGGCAGAGGAGATCAAAGCCAACGAAGCACAGCTCATCCAGGCAGAGCAGGAGATCCAGGATAACGAAGAGAAGCTGGATCGGGCGGTGGGAGAGATCGAGGCAAACGAGCAGAAACTCCAGGATGGAGAGGCAGAGTACAGAGAGGCGGAGCAAGAGGCCCAGGAAAAGATCGCAGAAGGGGAAGAGAAGATCGCAGAGGCGCAAAAAGATGTGGACGCCATCGAAAAACCTGTATGGTACGTGGAAGACCGCAGTTCCCTTCCGGAACACAGCGGTTATGGGGATAACGCAGACCGGATCCGCAACATCGGCCGCGTGTTCCCGGTACTCTTTTTCCTGGTGGCGGCCCTGATCAGCCTGACCACCATGACCCGTATGGTGGAGGATGAGCGGACGCAGATCGGGACGCTGAAGGCTCTCGGCTACTCCAAGGGAGCGATCGCTTCCAAATATCTGGGCTATGCCCTGCTGGCCACACTGGGCGGCAGCATATGCGGGACACTGATCGGGCAGAAGATTCTTCCCTATATCATCATCACGGCGTATGGGATCATGTATACGCATATGTCCACGGTGGAGATCCCTTACCAGATGTTCTATGCGCTGGTGGGATCCGCGGCGGCGGTGGCATGTACATTACTCGCTACGTTGTCGGCCTGTTATAAAGAGCTGATGGAGACGCCGGCGGCTCTCATGCGCCCGGCCTCCCCCCAGGAAGGGAAGCGGGTGCTGCTGGAATATATCCCGTTTATCTGGAAGCGGCTGGATTTTACATGGAAATCCACAGTGCGGAATCTGTTCCGCTATAAGAAGCGCTTCTTTATGACGATCATCGGCATCGGGGGCTGTACGGCTCTCATGCTGGTGGGCTACGGCCTGCAGGATTCGATCATGGATATCGGGACCCTCCAATATGGGGAACTCCAGCATTATGATGCGACAGTCCTCCAGGATGAGGATTCCAGCCCGGAAGAAAAGGCAAAGCTCAGGGACTATCTGGAGACAGACGAGCGCATCGAAAGCTCCGTGCAGGTCTATTTCCAGAAGATGACCGCCTCTGGAAAGCAGAAAGATACGGATATCTATCTGATCGTGCCGGAGGACACGGATGGTTTTTCTGATCTGGTGACTCTGCGGGAACGGGGGGAGCAGGAGGGATATACGCTGGAAGAGGCAGGCGTGGCGATCTCCGAGAAGACGGCCAGGATGCTGGGCGCAGAGCCCGGGGATACCATAGAGATGGAGATGGAAGACGGGATCAGCGGGAAGGTGAAGATCGGGCGGATCTGTGAAAATTATATGAGCCACTATATGTATATGACGTCTCTTCTGTTTCAGGAGTATTTCGGAGAAAAGCCGGATCTCAGCGACAGCCTGGTGGTCTTCCAGGAAGAGTACCGGGAAGACCCGGAACAGGTGGGACGGGATATCATGGACTATCCGGCGGCTCTCAGCATCAGCTATACAGGCAGCATCGCGGATCAGCTGGAAAATATGCTCAGCAGCCTGGATTCGGTGATCGTGGTGCTGATCGTATCGGCGGGCATGCTGGCCTTCGTGGTCCTCTATAACCTGAACAACATCAATATCACGGAGCGTAAACGGGAACTGGCGACGCTGAAAGTATTGGGTTTTTATGACGGTGAAGTGTCGGCTTATGTGTTCCGGGAAAATGTGCTGCTGACTTTGATCGGAGCGGCTTTCGGCGCGGTCCTGGGGATCTTCCTCCATCGGTTCGTGATCGTTACGGTGGAGGTGGACGCGGCTATGTTCGGCCGGACGATCTATTGGCCAAGTTTTCTGTACAGTGTTTTATTTACGGTGGGCTTTTCCGCATTCGTGAACCTGACCATGCATTTTAAATTGAAGAAGATCGATATGGTGGAATCTTTGAAGAGTGTGGAGTGAGATGATCGGATCAAAAGGGTGGTGGAAGATATGGAGACAATGGAGATGACAGAGAAAGAACAGATGCAAAGGAATGTAAAGGAGTTTGCAAGATCACAGGATCATATGTCCGTCTGTGAAAAAGATTCCGGACCGGAATTAAAAGTCATATTTACTGTGTTCGGCATTAACCTCAATGAGATCGACTATATCAAAGAATAATGGCTATAGTAATGGTATAAAGTGTAAAGCTTATTAGGATCGTTGATGTATTTTTAGAAATGGCGGTCTCTCAGATCAAAATATGTTTATGATATAAAGCGGCGCTTTCCCTTGGGCAGACAGGGATCGCGGCGCTTTTTTTGCTGTGCGCAGATATGAAAATGTATGAGGAGGAAAAGGTATGGGTAAGAAAGTCCTTGGGTATGTCCATGTGAGCAGCCATGAGCAAAATGAGGACAGGCAGGTCATGGCGCTGCTGGAAAAAGGGGTGCAAAAAGAACAGATCTATATGGATAAGCAGTCAGGGCGGGATTTTGACAGGCCGCAGTATCAGTGGATGCTGCGGAGATTGGACAGCGATTCGCTGTTGTTTGTGAAGTCTATCGATCGGCTGGGCAGGGATTATGCGGATCTGAATGAGCAGTGGAGGATCATCACGAAGGAAAAGGGGGCGGATATAGTCGTGATCGATATGCCGCTCTTGGACACCAGGCGGGAGAAAAACCTCCTGGGTACGTTTATCAGCGACATTGTGCTGGCACTGCTCAGTTATGTGGCGGAGAATGAACGTATGAACATCAGACAGAGACAGATGGAAGGGATCGCCGCAGCAAAGGCAAGGGGCGTGAGATCCGGAAGGCCGCCGATACCCCTTCCGGATAATTTCCATGAAGTATGCCGGCGGTGGAGAGAGAAAGAGCTGACACTGGAACAGGCGGCAAGAGCCTGCGGTCTCCCGGAGAGTACTTTCTATGATAAAGCAAAGAGATCAGAAGGACCCTGATCAGCTGTTATGTCAACGGCACGTCCCATTTTACGGGATAGCAGTCCCTTATGCGGTCGCCGCAGCCCGAAGGTTCCGAAAAAGTATAGATAATCGGAAGATGGAGTCATTTGATCTTAATGAAAGGAGGGCGGAGATAGGTATGGGATAAGAAATGACCGGAACGATACATCGCATATGCAACGAAGAGGAGGGGATGTATGGAGAGTTAGGATCACATCAAAGAGCAGCAGTCTGTCTGCTCCTTGTATTTTCATTAAGTGTGTTGTGGATGGATCATCCGGTCCAGGCCAGCGCTACAGGCTGTATGGCGGCGGATATCCGTTTATATGATGCCGGTTCAGGAAAAGCGATTGAAAATGAGAAGATCTATAAAGAGCTAAAGGCAGGATTATATGAAGATGGGACATTGTTGGCTATGGTGTCACCGTTGAGCCCGGACATCATTTCAAAATTCCATTATACGCGTCTGATACTTGGAAATGATACGACCTATCCTGTTGACGGCGTCAGGTTCAAACTGGGGAGTCGATACAGATTCAAGCTGATCATCCCTGAGGGGTATGTGTTAGACAGGTTTCGTATATATGATACACAAGGCTCCTTACCTGAAGGATATAAGATCAGCGGGGACAGCGTTCTATTTACATACGACGAAGAGATACAAGAGCAAGTGAAAAGGAGCGGGGAGGGCGGCGGATTCAGCGCGTCTTATTATCTGAAAAATGTTTCGGCTGCAAATGGACCGCTGACAACAGACATCCGACTGGCAAAAACGGACTATAAACTTGTATGCGGTGCAAAAGCATTTGATTTAAATGCAAAAGTCATGAATGGGGCAGCGCCTACATACAGATCAGACGATTCCTCTGTGATCTCTGTCGATAAAAAAGGCAAAATCAAGGTAAAAAAACCGGGGAAGGCAACCGTGACCATAAGCAGTAAGGCTTCTGGACAATATGGCGGGCAGACAAAAAAAGTCACGTTCACAGTCGCACCGAAGAAAGTCACTGCAGTCAGAGCGATAAGCCCGGATAAACGAAAGCTGAAAGTGACGTGGAAAAAAGTACCTTATGCTGCCGGATAATAAGATACAGTATGCCGATAACAAAAAGATGAAAAAGTATAGGACGGCTACAATAAAGAAAGGCACAGCACTCTCCAAGACGATCAGCGGCCTCTCTTCTGGGAAATATGTCTATATACGGGTACAGGCTTACAGTACGGAGAAAGGGTCGGTCATAACAGACGCGTGGAGCAAGGTATCAAAGAGCGGCACTAAGGTCAGATGACAGAACAGAGTGTTCTGGGCAGATTTATCAATAGAAAAACGATCAAACAAGGAGGATCTCAAATGAAAAATATGAAGAAATTACTTATGACGGCGATGATGCTCATCCTGGCTTTTTCTTTTAGTTCGGTGGTCTCTGCAGCGCCTCAATGCGATAAAGTCAGGACTTATTATGAGGATATTGGCAAAAATGGAAAGGTGGTCCAGGAAGAAGGGGTGCAGAGAGGTTACGCTTTACCGATCTACTTGGTATATCGATCTCGTACTCCGCAGACAGGGATTGGCAAAGATCAGTTTTAAGATCGGAGGACAGAAGTACGAGACAAAAGTTAATGTAAAAAAATATAAAAATCCTATAAAATATATATCCATGACGGGTGTTAAATATGGTAAAAAAAGAATCTTGCAAGTTCAACGGATAAATGGATGACATCGGAGAAACTGGATCTGACAAAAACGACAAAAAGACCAGAGCTCAAGATAGCTGCTAAAAAAGGCTGGAAGATCAAGCGTCTGTACACGGAGAGCGGAGATGATGAGTTAAAGAGACCACGCTCCAAGATCGTAAAAAGATTACCCTATACGCTGAGAAAGGGAAAAGCAAATATTGCCGTCCAGCTTATCAATACAAAAGATAATGGGGAACTCATATTGACATATGCGTGTGATGATCTTTAAGTGTTTCTGGCATATGCACGTGATGATCTTTCAGGGTTGTTTTTAGGCAAAGACAGCAAAAAAGGTAATGGTAAACAGTCTGCAGCCAGATATTCCTTGGCTGCAGGCCTATTCTATGAGGAGGCATATCTATGAAAAAAATATGGATGGGATCAAGAAAAAGCTGTTGCTTAAAAATATTTTTGCTCGTTGTAGTCTTATTTTTATTGGGGAGCGGACAGGCCATCGTGTATGCAGGCGCGCAGACCATAGATCTTCAAAATTACCTGAAAAATGACTATAAAAACGAACATGTAACTGGATGCAGGAGGTTGTCGTCTGCGATCGGCGGAATGAAGACAAAAAAGAATGCCGCGTATAAAAATCTCTATAAAGTCGGAAAAAAGATGTATATCGGAGCAAACAATCGAAAAAACGCCGCATATCCCAGAAAACTGGTCTACATCAAAAATAACGGGAATAAAAAAGTCCGTTACTATGGAGTGAAGATCGGGGACAGTTATACGACAGTGAAACGGAAACTGTCAAAAAAGAAGCCTATGTGGAAGGATATGCATATCTGGCATCACATTACAGTAAACTTCTGGAGCAGAAGAAGCAGGCGTTCCGGCAAGAGATGACAAGTGCGAATGCATGGGATTTTTATTATACTTATAATATACTTTATCAATTACGCTATAAAGGAGAAGAAGCTTATAAAGCAATGTGTAATGTAAAAGGACTGGCATCTGGCCTTGCCAAAAAAGGTATCAGTTACACATTAAAACAACAAGCTGTGGACAATATCCTCAGTGTCTTAGATGAAGAATGTCAGTTTATACTTCCAGAAAATGTGAAAATGCCAGAAGCAGTGTCGTACCAGTCTAAAATGCGTGTTGAGTGTCCCGTTGATGTAGAAGTGCTAGATGCAAATGGCAATGTAGTTGTCCATCTGTCTGACCAAGTGGGATCAGATGTGACCAATGAACATGGGAGATTTGCTGTTGTGTATACGCCATATACAGGGAATTATGCGAAAATGCTTTGTTTTAGCCAGGATCAAGATTACACTGTGCGTTCTATAGGCACAGATGCTGGGCTAGTAAATATGACAGTTGCAAAAAGAACACAGAATGACGATATAGTCATATACAAAATGGATAATGAAAGAGTTGAAAAAGATACCGTTTTATCTGTAAGATTAACGGAAGAAAAAGCGGAAACAGGTACATTATCTTATACGAAAGAGACTTCTGGAAGTACGGATATAGAAGAAAAATATATGAGAGATTCAACAGATGCAACAGAGGTTGCTGTTACATCTGTTCGGCTCAAGGAAGATAATATAACTTTGAATGTTGGGGAAAGCTGTCTGTTAAATGCTACAGTCATCCCTTCTACGGCAAGTGATCAACAACTGTGCTGGCTGTCGGAGGATAACTCTATCGCGACCGTTAAAGAAGGGAAAGTGCTTGCGGTAAAAGAAGGAAAAATAAAGATATATTGTTCATCGTTGGGAAATCCAGATATAATGGCGGTATGCGATTTAAGTGTGGCAGAAAAGAAACCAAGCGCCAGTATAAGACCGGTCCAGCCGACTAAAACAAAAGCAGCACAAAAACTTAAAGTCAGATATGGTCCGAGCAAAAAGAAACTGAAAAAGCCACTTGGTTCAAAACTGACACAAAAAGTTACAGGCGCCAAGACAAAAGTGACTTTTACCTCTTCTGATCCAAAGGTTGCCAGGGTAAATAAGAAAACTGGAAAGATCACTTGTGTAGGTGTTGGGAATGCCGTGATCACCACAACAGCAGAGGCATCTAGTAAATATAAGGAAGCCAAAAGCCAGTTTAAGTTGACAGTCGTTCCCAAAAAAGTAGACATATATATCAGATCTAAAAAGAAGGGTCGGGTGATCGTCCAGATCAGCGCTCAAAACAGAGGGAACAGCGGATATCAGATCAAATACAAAAATAGAGGCATAACTAAAATAGCTGGCATAGCGACTTCCAAGAAATATGTCAGAAAGACACTTAAGAACCTGAGATCCAGCACAATGATCATGGTAAGGGTACGTGCTTATAAGAAAGTGGGTGGCAAGACTATTTTCGGCCCTTACACTGGCTGGGCGCATATCCTTGTAAAGTGATCCAAAAGATCCATTCCCAACCATGAACGGCTATACGAAAGCCTGGATACCTACACCAGAGGAAGCCTATAATGTAAAATGATAAAAGCTGGCTTTCTGTAGGAGATATCAGAAAGAGAGGTGTTGGGATCTGACCCCGGCACCTTTCTTTGTTTTTGATCTGAAACTTATTACAGTGATCACAGCAGATGGAGGAGGATCAGGAAGGTGCGTTGACTCTGGCTGAGTGGATAGGGTGGTCTTTCTTTACGGTCATATATGGAGGATCCCTGAAAAGTGGAGTAAGAACTTGACAAATGAGAAAAAGCCTACTATTATATATTAAAATCAGGTATAATATTGCCCTTTGCAGCGAGCAGCCGCAGAGGGTGTTTTTAAATCATGAGAAGGAGTTGTAAGACCAATGGCAAAAGAACTGGCAAAGACCTATGATCCGAAGGATATAGAAGAACGGCTATATGAGAAATGGATGGAGAAGGGGTACTTCCACGCGAAGGTAAACCCGGATAAGAAACCCTTTACGATCGTGATGCCCCCGCCGAATGTGACCGGGAAGCTGCATATGGGACATGCCCTTGACAATACCATGCAGGATATCCTGATCCGTTTTAAGCGGATGCAGGGATATGAGGCTTTGTGGCAGCCGGGGACAGACCATGCGGCGATCTCCACGGAAGTGAAAGTCACAGAGAAACTGAGGAACGAAGGGATCGATAAGGACGAGATCGGGCGGGAGGAGTTCTTAAAACATGCCTGGGCGTGGAAAGAAGAGTACGGCGGCACGATCATCAAGCAGCTGAAGAAGATGGGTTCTTCCGCGGACTGGGAGAGGGAACGCTTTACCATGGACGAGGGATGTTCCAAAGCCGTGGAGGAAGTCTTTGTAAGATTATATGAGAAAGGCTACATCTATAAAGGCTCCCGGATCATCAACTGGTGCCCGGTGTGTCAGACATCCATCTCTGATGCGGAGGTGGAGCATGCGGAGCAGGAAGGCCACTTCTGGCATATCCTGTATCCCATCGTGGGAAGCGACGAGTATGTGGAGATAGCGACAACACGGCCGGAGACCATGCTGGGGGATACGGCGGTAGCGGTGAACCCGGAGGACGAGCGGTACACACATCTGATCGGAAAGACGCTGAAGCTGCCGCTGACAGACAGGGAGATCCCGGTGGTGGCAGACGCCTACGTGGACAGAGAGTTCGGGACCGGGTGCGTGAAGATCACGCCAGCCCATGACCCCAACGACTTCGAGGTGGGGAGGCGCCACGGTCTGGAAGAGATCAACATCATGAACGACGACGCCACGATCAACGAGAAAGGCGGAAAATACGCCGGGATGGACCGCTACGAGGCGAGAAAAGCCATGGTGGCAGACCTGGAAGCCCAGGGACTGCTGGTGAAAGTGGAGAAACACGTACACAATGTGGGCACCCACGACCGCTGCAGGACCACCGTGGAACCCATGGTCAAACCCCAGTGGTTTGTGAAGATGAGCGAGATGGCGAAAGAAGCCATCAAAGCATTGGAAGACGGGAAACTGAAATTTGTGCCGGATAGATTTGACAAAACATATCTGCGCTGGCTGGAGAATATCCGCGACTGGTGTATCTCCCGGCAGCTCTGGTGGGGACACAGGATCCCGGCCTATTACTGCGACGAGTGCGGGGAAGTGGTGGTCTCTAAAGGGATGCCTGAGAAATGTCCCAAATGTGGCTGTACCCATCTGACCCAGGACGAGGACACCCTGGATACCTGGTTCAGCTCTGCCCTGTGGCCTTTTTCCACGCTGGGATGGCCGGATAAGACACCGGAGCTGGAATACTTCTATCCCACGGACGTGCTGGTCACCGGGTATGACATCATCTTCTTCTGGGTGATCCGCATGGTCTTCTCAGCGTTGGAGCATACAGGGGAGGTTCCCTTTCACCATGTGCTGATCCACGGGCTGATCCGGGACGCCCAGGGGCGCAAGATGAGCAAATCCCTGCAGAACGGCATCGACCCCCTGGAGGTCATCGACAAATACGGGGCGGACGCCCTGCGGCTGACGCTGATCACCGGGAACGCGCCGGGGAACGACATGCGCTTCTATTGGGAAAAGGTAGAGGCCAGCCGGAATTTTGCCAATAAAGTATGGAACGCTTCCCGTTTTATCATGATGAACATCGAGGGGAAAGATCTGCAGACGCCACAGCGTTCCCATCTGGAACCGGCGGACCGCTGGATCTTAGATAAATTAAATGGATTGATCGGGGAAGTCACCGAGAACATGGATAAATACGAGCTGGGTATCGCTGTCCAGAAAGTCTACGATCTTATCTGGGACGAATTCTGCGACTGGTATCTGGAGATGGCGAAAGTGCGTATCTGGAAGGCGGAGGCCGACCAGGGATCCGCGGATTCTGCCATGTGGACCCTGCGCACGGTACTCACAGAGGCGCTGAAACTCCTCCACCCGTTCATGCCCTTCATCACGGAGGAGATCTACTGTACACTGCTGCCGGAAGAAGAGTCCATCATGATCGCCCCATGGCCCACAGTGAGAAAAGAGTGGGAATTCCCCCTCTATGCCCCTGTTGTGGAGGCGGTGAAAGAGGCCGTGCGCGGCGTGCGCAACGCCCGGGCGGAGATGAACGTGCCCCATAATAAGAAGACAAACGTATACATCGTGGGTGCGGACGAGGCGGCCTGCGAGATGTATGAGCTTTTGAAACAGTCTTATCAGAATTTCCTCAGTGCGTCCGAGATCAGGGTGCAGTCCGGCAAAGACGGGATCCCGAAAGATTCCGTGTCGATCGTCGTTTCCAACGCGGTGGTCTATCTGCCTCTGGACGAACTGGTGGATAAGGAAAAAGAGAGGGAACGGCTGAGGAAAGAAGAAGAACGGCTGAAAAAAGAGATCGCCCGGGCACAGGGGATGTTAGAGAACCCGAACTTTGTCAGCAAGGCGCCGGAGAAGAAGATACAGGAAGAGAAGGACAAACTGCAGAAATACCAGGATATGATGGAGAAGGTGAAGATGCAGCTGGAAAAAATGTAAGAAACGCTGTCAAGAAAAAAGTATTGACCACAAAGTTCCGGACGGGAGGTGCGTATGGACAGACAAAGGCTCAGAAGATCGATCTGCGGGACTTTGAATAAGATCTCACTGCCGCTGCAGATGGCGGCAGTCCTGATCGGCTACTATATCATTGAAGCCATCTCCAGACATTCTCTGCGGGAGGCATTTCTCTTCGTGCAGGAGCGGCCCCTGGTCTATCTGTATAACGCGGGGCTGATCTTCCTCACCACCCTGGTGGTCTACCTGGTGCGCAGGCGGGTGTTCGTGCGGACGCTCCTCTTTATCTTCTGGATGGGGCTGGGGATCATCAACGGGGTGCTGCTGGCGCAGCGGGTGACCCCGTTTACCGGGCCGGATCTGCATCTGATCACAGACGCGCTGAAGATCGCCAACCGTTACCTGCCTGTGGTGGGGATGATGATCGTACTCATCTTATTGGGCATCGTCCTGGCAGGGCTCGCACTGTTGTTTTTTAAAGGGCCGAAATACCAGGGGCGGCTCTATTACCGTTATAACGTCCCTCTTTTTCTGGCGGCGGCGGTCGCTTTTTACGGAGTGACCAGGATCGCCATGGAGAAAAGGGTCTTGTCCAATTATTTTGGTAATATCGCTTTTGCCTATGAAGATTATGGATATCCATACTGTCTGATGACCACCATATTCAATACAGGGATCGGATGTCCCCGTGATTATTCGGAGGAGTCCATAGATGGGATCCGTGCCAGCGGGCACAAGCTGGAGGAGACCAGGACGGAGGAGATGCCCAATATCATCTTCCTGCAGCTGGAGTCCTTTTTTGATCCGTCCCTGGTGGATTATCTGGAACTCTCCGAAGATCCCATACCCAATTTCCGTCGTCTCATGAAAGGATATTCTTCAGGTTATTACCGGGTACCCTCTGTGGGGGCGGGGACAGCCAATACAGAGTTTGAGACGATCACGGGTATGAGCCTGCGGTATTTTGGGCCGGGGGAATATCCATATAAGAGCATCCTGAAAGAGACGACCTGTGAGAGCGCGCCTTTTGTACTCAGGAAGCTGGGGTATACCACCCATGCCGTCCACAACAATGAGGCGAATTTCTACGGCCGGCGGACGGTCTTCCCCAATCTGGGTTTTGATACATTTACCTCAGAAGAGTACATGGAAGAGGAGGACGACCAGAATCCACTGGGCTGGGTGCGGGACCGGGTACTCACCCGATCCATCCTGGATTGTCTTGACTCCAGCGAGGGCAGCGACTATATCTATGCAATCTCGGTGCAGGGGCATGGGGATTATCCGGATGAGCCTATGCTGGAAGAACCAGAGATCACGGTGAGCGGATCCGCCACGAGAGAGCAGGACTATAAATGGGAGTATTACGTCAATGAGATCCATGAGATGGATCAGTTCATCCAGGAGCTGATCCAGGAGCTGGAGAGCTATGGGGAACCGACGGTGTTGGTCATGTACGGGGATCATCTGCCCACGATGGGGCTGGAAGTGGAAGATATGGAGAACCGGTATCTGTTCCAGACCCAGTATGTGATCTGGGATAATATGGGGCTGAAGAAGAAGGATGAGAATCTGGCTTCCTATCAGATCGCAGCGGAGCTGATGAAACGGCTGGATATCCACGAGGGGAACATTTTCCGCTACCATCAGGCCAGACGGAATACGAAGGACTATCAGGTGGATCTGGAGATGCTCCAGTATGATATCCTGTATGGGGAACAGTATGTGTACAAAGGCAGGAGTCCCTATCTGCCCACGTCTATGCGCATGGGTGTCTACGATACCACACTGGACGAGATACGGCCGGCGCCGGGGCTGAAAGACAGCTCTTATATCATCGGGACGCATTTTACCCCCTCCAGTGAAGTGATGATCAACGGGGAATATATAGAGACTAATTATCTGGACCCGACGACGCTCCTGATCAGTGACTATGTGTTTGAGAATATGGATAAAATACAGGTGATCCAGCGCAGCAACAGTTCTACCAGGAAAGCGCTCAGCGGGACTTATCAGAGATATTATTCTGTGTTGAAACAAGGGAAGAGCGGATAGAGAGGATCCTGTCGGATAAAATATTACGAATGGGACTGGACATCTGTCGCGGCTGTTATATAATATGGACAAGGGAGCATTTAAGATATCATTGATATATCATTAAAATATTACGATAAGATAAGTGGGTGAGTATAGTGGATTATGAGGAAGCTGTGTCATATATAGGGGAGATCCCCAAATTTACGACGAAGAACAGTCTGGAACACACGAAGGAATGCCTGCGCCGGCTGGGGGATCCCCAGGGAGCGTTCCAGGTGGTCCATGTGGCGGGGACGAATGGGAAAGGGAGCGTGTGCGCGTACCTGGCGTCTATCTTCCAGGAAGGGGGATACAGGTGCGGCCTGTTCACCTCTCCCCATCTGGTGCATGTGAATGAGCGTTTCTGTATCGACGGGGGACCTGTGGGCGACGATCTGTTCCTTGCTGCTTTTGAGAGAGTGAAGGAGATGGTGGATGGACTGCTGGCGGAGGGAAACTGTCATCCCAGTTATTTTGAGATGCTGTTCCTGATGGGGATGTGGATATTTAAGGAAGCGAAAGTCCCCTATGTGATCCTGGAGACAGGGCTTGGCGGGCGGCTGGATGCCACCAATGCCATCGATCATCCCATGGCCTGTGTGATCACATCCATCAGTCTGGACCATGTCCAGTATCTGGGAGATACGGTGGAGGCCATCGCCGGAGAGAAAGCAGGGATCATCAAACCGGGAGTCCCGGTGATCTATGACGGGAACCGTCCGGAGACGGCGCGTGTGATCCAGGAGACGGCACGCCGTGTGGGGGCGCCGGCCTATCCGGTGACGAAAGAGCAGTTTGAGATCAGGAAGATCACGCCCCAGGGCATTGATTTCACAGTTCGCGGCGGATACGAGGGGCTTATGTTCACCACCCCCTTTATCGCACGGTATCAGGTGATGAACAGCGCGCTGGCTCTGCAGGCGGCAGAGGTGCTGCAGGGGCGGGTCACATGTACCCGGGAGCAGATACAGGGCGGTATCGCCCATACCAGGTGGCAGGGGCGTATGGAGACGATCCTGCCGGGGGTGATCGTGGACGGCGCCCACAATGAGGACGGCGTGGCGTGCTTCATAGAGACGGCAGTGGATCTGCAGAGAGAATATAAGATCGTCCTGCTCTTTTCAGCCGTGGATGATAAGGACTACCCGGACATGATCCGTGAGATCTGCCAGGGGATCCATCCGGAGTGTGTGGTGACAGCGAAGATAAAGGACGACCGGGCCGTGGATGCCCGGGTGCTGGCGGATGAGTTCAGAAAGAACGGATGCGGCCGGGTGCAGGCGGAGGACAGTGTAGAGAAAGCTTTTGAGCTGGCCAGGAGTCTCAAAGGGGACGGCCTGCTGTTCTGCGTGGGATCTTTGTATCTGGTGGGCGAGATCAAGGGGTTATGTTGCAAAGGACAGGGAGAATAGGATGATCGATTACGATGAGGAACTGAAGAAATTTGAGCCGTGTCTGGATGTGGGCGATGCGGAAGACGCGATCTACGACAGGGAATTGACGGACGTTATAGATCTTTTGAAAGAGATGATGGTGGATATCAACAGAGGCAAGGAGAATTAGCAGCATGAATTGTATGAATTGCGGTGTCTCTGTCATGCCGGGGTTTGACCACTGTAATCGCTGCGGCTGGAATCTATCGGTGCAGAAGAAGGCGATGTATCTGTCCAGGCTCTATTATAACAGAGGGCTGGAGAAGGCGGGCATCCGGGATCTGTCCGGGGCCATCGGATGTCTGAAGCAGAGCCTGAAATTCTATAAGGGAAACATCCAGGCCCGGAATCTGCTGGGACTCGTCTATTTTGAGACGGGCGAGGTGGTATCGGCCCTGAGTGAGTGGGTCATCAGCAAGAATCTCTCACCTGATGATAACCTGGCGGAAACGTACATCGGCAAATTGCAGGCCAATCCCAATAAGCTGGAGAACATCAACCAGACCATACGCAAGTATAATCAGGCATTGGAGTACTGCCGGGAGGGCCATGAGGATATGGCGGCTATCCAGCTCAAGAAAGTCCTGACCCAGAATCCCAAGCTGATCAAAGGCTACCATCTCCTGGCACTTTTGCAGATACGGGAAGGATCATACTCGAAGGCGAGAAAGATACTGCGAAAAGCGGCGAAGATAGATAAGACCAATACAACGACCCTGCGTTTCCTGCGGGAAGTGGATCTGCAGACAGGCATTGTCACCAACCTGGATAAAAAGGAACGAGGGGGCAGACAGGAGATAGAGACGGAGATAGCGGGTTATGTATATCGTTCCGGCAACGATACGGTGATCCATCCCCCGGCATTTAAGGAAAGTGCCATGTGGAGTACATTGGTCACGTTGGGTATCGGGATCGCTGTGGGGATCGCGGCCGTCTGGTTCTTAGTCATCCCGGACAAGACGCAGAAAGTACTCGGGTCCGCCAACGATCAGATCTTATTGTATGGGGATCAGCTGGCCACCAGGGATGCGAAGATCACGAGTCTGGAAGCGGAATTGGAGGAGTTCAAAGTCAGCTCCAATGACACGCAGGAGCAGGCGGATGAAGTGAATAAGAAGGTGACGGATTACGATAAACTAGCACAGGCTGTCAATTATTTTAACGGGGCGGAGTATGCCACGGCTGCCGCTGTATTGTCGGAAGTGGATAAAAAGAGCCTTTCCGAGCAGGCAGGCGCCTTGTATCAGACGCTGAGACAAAATCTTTCAGAATATATGCAACAAGACCAGCCAGAGGGACAGGGACAGACAGAAGGACAAGACCTATCTGGAGAGGTACAAGATGGCATGGATCCCAATATGATGGGAGATATGACAGGAGAAGGACTGTATTGATAAACCTCAGGAGTAGAGGATGCGCACGAGAGAAGGCGCATCCTTTTTATGTATCAGATCACAGGACAGGAGGTCATACATGGAGCAGTTGTATCGGATCGAAGGTGTCAACCTGACGGTGCAGATGCCGGCAGAACTGGATCACCCGAACTCAGAACGGTTGAAAAAAGAGACAGATTATTATCTTGAAAATTATCATATCCAACATATTATCTTTGATTTCCGCAATACTGATTTTATGGACAGTTCCGGCGTGGGCGTGGTCGCGGGGCGCTATCGTCTGTTGGATCTGCGGGGCGGGAGCATGGAAGCGATACACGTGAGCGAGAGGATCGATAAGATCCTCCATCTATCAGGTATGCACAAGATCATGGAGATCCATAGGGAGGAAAAGGAAGATGGGCAATAAAAAAGATACAGAGAATGAGATGGTCATTGAATTTGACGGGCGTCCCAGCAATGAAGGCTTTGCAAGGGTCGCTCTGGCGGCCTTTTGCACCCAGTTAAACCCTACGTTAGAGGAAGTGGCGGATATCAAGACTGCTCTCTCCGAGGCGATCACCAATGCGATGATCCATGGCTATGAAGGAGAGGTACATAAAATACGCATGGAGTGTAAGATAAAGGGTGGGATCCTCTATGTGACGGTGCGTGATACGGGGAAAGGTATCGAGGATATTGAAAAAGCCATGCAGCCCATGTATACGACAAAACCGGAGTTGGACCGCTCCGGGATGGGTTTTGTATTTATGGAGGCGTTTATGGATCAGGTGCAGGTGGAATCTGTTCCTGGGCAGGGGACAGCTGTGCATATGCAAAAGACTATAGGGAGGTAAGTGTGAAGGAGGACCGTACTCTAGCCTTGATCGGGCAGGCACACCAGGGGGATAAAGCGGCAAGGGATACTTTGTTCGAGGAAAACATCGGACTGATCTGGAGCGTGGTCAAGCGGTTCCGGAACAGGGGCGTAGATATGGATGATCTGTTTCAGATTGGGAGCATTGGCCTTTTGAAAGCGGTGGATCATTTTAATCTGGATTTTGAGGTGAGATTTTCCACTTACGCAGTCCCTATGATCGCTGGGGAGATAAAACGCTTTTTGCGCGATGACGGTATGATCCGGGTCAGCCGTTCTCTGAAGGAAGTCTCCTATAAAGCCTACGCGGTGCGTGAACGTCTGGAAAAAGAGTTGAGACGGGAACCTACGGTGGAAGAGATCGCGGCCGCGGCGGGCGTGTCGGCGGAGGAACTGGTGATGGCTACAGAAGCGGCTGCGGAGGTCGGCTCCTTACAGCAAGTGATCTACCAGGGAGACGGGATGGACATCTCGCTCCAGGACAAATTGACGGAAAAAGAAAATGCACAGGAGCGGGTATTGGACAGGCTCCTCTTGGAGGAGATCCTCCAATATCTGGAGCCAGAGGAGCGCAGATTGATCTATATGCGGTATTTTCAGGATATGACCCAGAGCCAGATCGCTAAAAAGCTGGGCGTGTCCCAGGTACAGGTCTCACGCATGGAGAAGAAGATCCTGAAGATCATGCGGGGGAAGATATAAAAAAATATCAAAACGGATAAAAATCCTTCTTTTCGGTATACTATCATTGAAAGCGGAACATGCGAGACGATACCGGGAGGGGGATTTTTTTGTATGAGTGATACATTGTATATACAGACAGATATGAATGTGGAAGTGGACCATCCCCGTGTACATCTGCAGGATGTGGCAAAATTATCAGGGAGCGACAGCAAGATTGTGGATAAGTGCCGGGTGCTGCCGGTCACGGATCTGACTCCCGGCAAGCCGGGACGTTATGTGGTGTCTATCATAGATATCATCCGGGATATCCAGAAGAAAAATCCGGATCTGGAGGTGAACCACATAGGTGAACCGTCATTTATCATCACTTATGAGGCGGAGGAGCATGAACATGCCTTTTTCAGCTGGGTGAAGACGGCGGTGGTGTGTCTGGTCTCTTTTTTCGGGACTGCTTTTTCTATCATGACATTTAATACAGACGTGGATATCAGCAAATTATTTTCCCAGATCTTTGAGCAGATGACAGGACAGCCGGCGCCGGGATTCAGTATATTGGAGATCACATATTCCCTGGGGATCGGGCTGGGGGTCTTGTTCTTTTTTAACCATTTCGGGAGCAAGAAGATCACCCAGGATCCCACGCCTATGCAGGTGCAGATGCGGATGTATGAGGACGATGTGAACAGCACCATTATAGAAGATGTGGAGCGGGAGGGAGCGCAGTCATGTGGGCACAGATAGGCATGGGCTTTCTGGGATTGTGTGCAGGGGGGATCGTGGCCAGCGCCGCAGTCGCTTTTTTGATCGGGCTGGGCATCATCCCCCGTTATGCGGGCATCACCCACACAGCCGACAGGATCTTGTTGTATGAAGATACGATGATGCTGGGGGCTTTAGCGGGCAATATCTTCTATGTGTTCCATCTGCAGCTCCCGCTGGGCGCTTGGGGGCTGGGCATATACGGCTTGTTTTCCGGAGTCTTTCTCGGCGGGTGGATCTTGGCTCTGGCGGAGATGGCGGATATCTTTCCGGTGATCGCCAGACGGCTGAAGCTGAAACATGGGATCCCTATCGTGATCGTGGTGATCGCGCTGGGGAAGGTTGCAGGTTCTTTATGGTTTTTTTATAAAGGATGGTAAGGAGGGGCAGATATGCCGGATATACAAACGCAGAAAGAGCAAAAAGAATATGAAAAATATGTGAAACAGGTGACTCCCACACACAGCCTGCCGATGAACATGGTGCGGGCTTTCCTGGTAGGAGGGCTCATCTGTCTGGCGGGGCAGTGGATCATGAATATGTGCCTGGGGTATGGGCTGGGACAACAGGTTTCCGGTTCCTGGACTTCGGGGATATTGATCTTGATCAGTGTGATCTTGACAGGTTTTAATATCTATCCTAAATTGGCAAAGTTTGCCGGAGCGGGATCCCTGGTACCGATCACGGGATTTGCCAATTCAGTGGCGGCTTCAGCCATTGAGTTCCAAAAAGAGGGCCAGGTCATGGGGATCGGATGTAAGATCTTCACGATCGCAGGGCCGGTCATCCTGTTTGGGATCTTTTCCAGCTGGATCTTGGGTATCATTTATTGGGTGCTGAAGATCACTGGCGTGATGTAGAGCTATTTACAGAAGAAAGGGGTGTGCAAAATGTCTGGACAGACGATCGGGCAGCAGAGTATACAGTTTCGGGAGCCTGTTTTTATCATAAGCGGCGCTTCCATTGTGGGAAAGAAGGAGGGGGAAGGCCCGCTGGGGGATGCATTTGATCTGGTCGGGGAGGATCCTATGTTCGGGACGGATTCCTGGGAAGAGGCGGAGAGTACGCTGCAAAAGGAGACGGCGGGACTTGCCATCGCTAAAGCGGGTCTGAAAAACTGGCAGATACGGACGATCTATGCGGGGGATCTTCTGGCTCAGTCTGTGGCGTCTTCTTTTGGGATCGCGGATCTTGGGATCCCGGTCTATGGTCTGTATGGAGCTTGTTCTACCATGGGGGAGGCTCTGTCCCTGGGGTCCATGGCAGTGGCAGCAGGCTATGGGGAATATGTATTAGCGGTCACTTCCAGCCACTTTGGCAGTGCGGAGAAAGAGTTCCGGTTCCCTCTGTCTTATGGGAACCAGCGCCCTTTGTCTGCCACATGGACGGTGACAGGCAGCGGCGCCTGTGTGCTGGGCCGGCAGGGCGGGAGAGCGCGTATCATGGGCGTGACCACGGGTAAGATCATAGATTATGGCCTGAAGGACCCGCAGAATATGGGGGCTTGTATGGCTCCGGCGGCCTGTGATACCATTTACCAGAATTTTATGGACTTTGACCGGATGCCGGAGGATTACGATAAGATCGTGACAGGGGATCTGGGAAAAGTGGGGCAGCAGATCCTCTGGGACCTTCTGGCGAAAAAAGGATATGATATCCGTAAACAGCACATGGACTGCGGCCTTAAG
Organism: uncultured Lachnospiraceae bacterium; assembly: GCA_947652925.1. Lineage (GTDB taxonomy): Bacteria > Bacillota > Clostridia > Lachnospirales > Lachnospiraceae > MGBC164599. Next base: position 6,046 of record CANTEW010000008.1, on the reverse strand, counting down.
ATCTATGACGGGAAGACCCAGGACACCCACTCTGGCGGGAGCGGCTGCGGCTGTGCGGCTACGGTCTTTGTATCTTATATCCTGCCGAAGATCGAGTCGGGGGAGTGGGAGCGGGTACTCTTTGTGCCTACCGGGGCGTTGATGTCCAAAGTGAGTTTTAACGAGGGACAGAGTGTACCGGGCGTCGCCCATGCTGTCGTCGTGGAGACTGCTGGGAAAGGAGAGAGATGATGGATTATTTTCATGCATTCTGGGTAGGAGGCCTGATCTGCGCGCTGGTCCAGATCCTGTTGGATAGGACGAAGCTGATGCCGGGCCGGGTCATGGTGCTGCTGGTGTGTACCGGGACGTTCCTGAGTGCTGTGGGCATCTATGGTCCGCTGGTGGATTTTGCCGGGGCAGGTGCCAGCGTTCCTCTTCTGGGGTTCGGCAATGTGCTGTGGGAAGGGATGAAAAAAGCGGTGGATGACAATGGCTTTATCGGATTGTTCATGGGAGGATTCACTGCCTGTGCGGTGGGCGTCTCGGCGGCGCTGATCTTCTCATATCTGGCAAGCCTGGTATTTAAGCCGAAAATGAAAGAGTGATCTGGATGGGGACACCCTTTGGGGACATTTATTTTATGGAAGATGGCCTGGAGGGTGTTTTTATATGCCCAGAGTGTGTGGGATGAGGACAAGTGGGATCCAGTGTATCAACAAGCTGACTTCTATATCAATTGTACCGCCTATTTTGCCATCTGCCGCGTTGTTGTCGATCGCCGTAGCCACCGCTACGCTTCATTCCTCCGCCTTGCAGAGTGACAAAATATCCGGCACACTTTATTATAGAAGTCAGCTTGTCGATACGCTAGTTGATAAAAAAAGAAGTTCGTGTATAATAAAAGGAGGTTTTGTCAAAAGAGCTTTGTTCGATGGAGGGGAAGGATATGAATGCGGCTATTGTAGATGATTCTGTAGAAGATATCGAGCTTTTATGCAGTTACTTATCACGGTATGGCCAGGAACATAAAGTACATATGTATATCGAGAGATTCACGGATGAGAGGGATTTTTTGGATGCTGTGGAGGGCACTGCTTATCATCTGGTATTTCTTGATATCTATATGAAGGACACGACAGGCATCCAGATCGCGGAAAAAGTGCAAAAGAGGGATCCCAGATGTCAGATCATCTTTACTACAGTCAGCGAAGAGTATGCGCCTATGGCATTTAGGCTCCATGTCCTGGATTATCTTGTAAAGCCGTATGGGTATGCATGTTTGAAAGATGCCCTGGATCATTTTGAACTCACTGTATCCAGGTTAGCACATTATATCGAATTGAAAGAAGGGAGGGAGCGTACCCGCGTGCCGGTGTCAGATATCGTCTACACGGATTATTCCAATCATTATATCCAGGTCCACACGGTCTCCTGTGTCATACGTTCGCATATGTCGTTTAATGATTTTTATCCGATGCTGTCCTCATACCCGAATTTTTTGTGGTGTTATCGGAATTGTATGGTGAATATGGATTTTATCGCATCCTATATAGACAGGGACTTTATCCTGAAAAACGGTGAGACCATCCCGATCGCGGCAGCCCGCAGACGTGAGATCCTGCAGACGTATGCGGACTACATATTTGACAGCCATGCACAAGAGGGGAGGAGGGTATGACGAGCATCTATATGATCAACGGGCTGCTCTTTGTCGTACCATGCATCCTGCTCTTGTATCTGGTCTTCCGGGATCAGATAAAGACGCCCCGGCCGCCAGTGATCTTGGCGGCGGTCACGGCATTTCTGAGTGTGGAGCTGATCGCGTCCTTTATCTATCTGGCGACGGATACTTCTATGGAGAGAGCGCTGCTCTCGGTGTGTTCTCAGTTTGTGGGGGTCTTTATCTTCAGTGCGGCCAGCAGATATACGCTTGGGCAGAGTCTTTTTATCATAACGGTGGTGAAGAACTATTCTGAGAATGTAAGGCTCTTTTCCTATCAGATCTATTTTATGCTCACAGGCAAGCTGCCAGAGGGATCCATACCAGAGATCTCATATATAATGATCGCACTCTCACTCGCTGTTTTTCCCCTGATCTGTCTGTTTTATAAAAAGCTCATGCGCCCTGCCCTGGATTATAGCCAGTCCCTTGTCATATGGCGGCTGATCTGGGTGATCCCCATATGCAATACGCTGATCTATACGCTGACCATCGCGCCGGATATATCGAATTATACGCATTTTCCGGAGGATAAGTTCTTCGTGATACCGGTCATATGGGGCATGCTGACTTTCGCCACTTACGGCATCTTATTGCGGACGATCATCGCGATCAGCAGGAACGCGGAGCTTAAGGAGAAGCTCTATCTGACAGAGATACAGATCACAGCACAGCAAAAATATCTGAAGCTCTTGCAGACGCGCATCCAGGAGACACGCCGCTCCCGGCACGATATGCGCCATCATTTCCTGGTCCTGAAAGATCTTGCGAAAAATAAAGATCTGGAGGGGCTGAGAGAGTATCTTGATAAAGCCAGCGCCTATTCTTCTCTGCAGCCGATGGCAGTCTACTGTGATAATATGGTGGTCAATGCTTTATTATGCTATTATAAAGAGCAGGCGGAAAAAGATCAGGTCAAGGTGACTATGCAAGTCTCCCTCTTTGATAAGATCCCTGTCACAGATACGGAATTGTGCATCATCCTGGGAAATCTCCTGGAAAATGCAGTGGAGGCGTGCAGGCGGATGAGGTCACAGGAAAGGTTTATCGACCTGGAACTCTCTATGGTGAGCAGCGCCCTTCTCGTGGTCTTGATCAAAAACAGTTTCGAAGGGGCGGTGCGGCGGGCGCAGGACGGCACGTTTTTTTCAACAAAAGAAAAAGACCGTAAAGGGATCGGACTCTCATCTGTATTGAATATCACAGAAAAATATAATGGTGTGTCAAGGCTTGGATATGAAGATCAGGTGTTTCAAGTCTCTTTACTGTTAAATGGAGGGCAGCAGTCATAACGATCATGAAAACAGTAATAATTATGTGATATCGGTAGGTGGTCTCCTCCTATCTGAAGATCTATGTTATAGTATCAGGGAATATACGTAAAAAAGAGGAGTATCGACAGATGAGAACAGGCATGAAACAAGTTACGTTAGGGGTGGCAGTATCCATCACGGCAGTCTTCCTGGCAGCAGGGTGCGGCAAAAAGACCGAGAAAGTGCGGATAATAGTAGACACACCCACACCGACTGCTGCACAGGGATCGGTCAGTGCAACACCGTCTCCCACGCCGGGCATCAGTGTTACCACAAGACCTTCAGACGGTGATGTCCAGACCGATCTTCCAGAGGAACAAGCAGTCCCGGCTCCCACAACAGTCCCGGCACAGGAGCCGCAGGCGGCTGAGATCACAGAGGCGGCGCAGCAGACCACGGCGGAGGTTGAGAGGACGGGAGAGTCCATCACCTTATATGATGCCGGTACGGATGCCCAGATACAGGTATATGGTCTGTCTGATGGGGGATGGGTGGATGATCTGGGTGTGGGCTATCACGCAGAAGGTGCGGGGCAATGGTCGGATGAAAATGGGAATGTATATTCTGTTGATCCGGCCGTACAGGATGATGACAGTGAGGGGGATGTCATGACATTGTATGGTCCAGACGGGAGCGGCAGTGTGGATATCACCCAGGATCAGTATGGCGGCTGGCATGATGCACAGGGGATGGCTTATCAGGCGGAAGGCGCAGGACAGTGGAGTGATGAAAATGGCAGTCTGTATTCTACCAGTCAGTGAATGTATTTAGATCAGAGATCAAGTAGGTGAGGATATTTACATATACGATCAAAGGAAGGAAAGTTTACAATGAAAAAGGTATTTACCATACGTCTTTTTATTTATATGCTGGTGGCTTTTTTGCTCACGGTCACAGCAGTATTCATACTGCAGACATCTGTGAGCAAAAGGAATAATATCTCGACCAGCACGGCGAAATTAGAGGATGTGAAAATGAAGTTGGCCAATAACCAAGAGAACATCCAGAAGCTGACGGAAGATCTCAGTCAAAATAATATCGCGAAAGCGAGAGCTTTTGCAGATCTGATCGCTGCGGATCCATCGATGATCCAAGATGCGGATAAGATGCAGCAGATAATGGAGAGATTGATGGTAAAGGAACTCCATGTCATCAATGAGGAAGGGATCATCACAGAGAGTACCATAGATGCATACGTGGGTTTTGATATGAAGAGCGGCGAACAGTCCAATGCGTTTATGGCGATCGTGGAGGATCCATCAATGGAGATCGCGCAGGAGCCCCAGATGAATGCGGCAGAAGGCGTGGTCGTGCAGTACATAGGCGTGGCGAGAAAAGATGCTCCAGGATTCGTACAAGTGGGGGTGCGTCCTGAAGTGCTCGAGGATACGCTGGCGGACACAAAGCTCGATGTGGTCTTGAGGGATATAGACTTTGGTGAGAATGGCTATGTCTACGCTATCGACGGGGAGACTGGGCAGATACTGGCGCATAAGAATATAACTCTGATCGGAAAGGCTGCGACGGAGATCGGATTCCCGGAGGAACTCACAGGGCAGGGGAAGGCGCTGATCGACGGGAAGGAAGGGTATTATCTGGCGGATGAGTACGACGGCCAGATCATCGGGACCTTCCTGCCGGAGGAAGAATATTATCTCCAGAGGAAGAACCAGACGCTCGTGGTCTCTCTCAGTATGGCAGTCATTTTCTTGATATTATTGTTTATGATCTACCATATGGTGGGCGATAAGATCGTACGCGGGATCAATGAGATCACTGATTTTACGAAGGAGATCGCGGAAGGAGATTTTGGGATCACTGTTGATGTGCAGGGCAATCCAGAATTTAAACAGCTATCCAGCAGTATCAATAAGATGGTAGAGAATATATGCCGCAATATGGATGAAAATGAAAAACTTCTGGGGCGGCAGAAAGAGGATATGGAAAATAACCAGGTGATGATCCGAAATGTCAAGGATGCCTGCACAGATTTGAATAATGTGTCCGGGGAGACTCTGGAGAGCGCTGATAGTATCCATAATGGGACAGGGGAACAGGAAAAAGCAGTAGGGGATCTGAAACAGATCATGGACAGGCTGACCCAGGAGCTGAATGATAGTATGGAGGTATCCGCCAATGTGAAAGAGGAAACAGACGAGACCACAGATCGGATCTTACAGACCCAATCCCAAATGGAAGCGTTGAAGGATTCTATGCAAAAGACGAGTGATATGACGGTTGCGATCGAACGGATCATCGATAAGATCGATTCCATCGCGCAGCAGACCAATATGCTCTCCCTGAACGCCTCCGTTGAAGCGGCAAGGGCAGGCGAGATGGGGAAAGGATTTGCAGTTGTGGCCACACAGGTGAGGGAGCTGGCTGTAGGATGCGCCCAGGCGGCCAAAGAGACGAATGAATTGATCACTAATACGATCAAAGCGGTGGAAAATGGAAAAGAGATCACCGACCAGACGGCGGAGGATTTCGGCGTTGTCGTGCAGAATATGGAAGCGGCCAGCCATAATGTAGAAAAGATCACGGATATGGTACGGGGGAATGTGGGCGTTGTGGCCAATGCAGTGGATCAGATCGAGAAGATCGCGGATGTTGTGGAGCGGAATGTGGAGATCTCCGAGGATACGAAGCAGGCGTCTTCCCATATGGCCGAGATCACCAGAAAGCTGATGGAGATAGTAGGGTCGGATACTTTCTGATATGGATCATTGGATAGGTATATAGATGGCTGCCTGATGAGGCTCTCAATGAAAGGGGAGAGCAGGAGAGAGCCTATGGGTGAAAAGAGATGTGAAAAAAAGGACTGTGTCCTCCGTACGGGAAGAGCCAGAGGTCAGATGGGAAATATATGTACCGCTATGTGGATCTGAACGGAAAGACCCGGTGTTCGATCTGTTGGCAAAATCTTGTGTATATCATCGCCAGGTATCTTGAAGGAGTTTTTGCATATGAGATCAATATTTGAACAGTTGGGCGGCACATACCACGAAGAAAATGGGTATCTTATTCCAGA
>CANTEW010000007.1 GCA_947652925.1 uncultured Lachnospiraceae bacterium | reverse complement strand
CATAACCTGGCTGTTATCGCTCCTTCTACTGGAGGAGCTTCTGTATAACAGATTTGTATTGAGTCCTTGTTATGTAACGGAAATGTCTGCGTTTCTTTGATGATACCGACATTGCTGCATATAACATCAGATGAGTTGACTTTCGCAAAATCAACAAACATTTCGATAGCATCTTCGGTCAACATATCATCCGTGGCTAATAATTTAATATATCTACCATTAGCTTTTTGCAGCATCCTATTAATATTTGCGGGTAAACCGAGATTTGTTCCATTTTGATATATCAGAACTCTTGAAAATCTTTCATTTAATTTATTTTCCCACGACAACAATTTTTTGTAACTATTGTCTGAAGAATGATCATCTGCTATGATCACTTCGATATTTTCATATGTTTGTGCTAATATACTCATGATGCAATAATCTAGATATTTCTCATGATTATAACAAGGTAACAATATTGATACAAAATCATTATCTGAGTTTTGATGCATTGTATGTTTTACCTTTCAAAATACATAAAAATTAATACCGTTCAAGTATCCATTATTTTTCTTCGAAGATTTTGTGCCTGATAAATACAATCTTCTAATGAGCAGTAAGTCCAACTTCCATAACGACCTATAGTATAAACATCTTTTTCTTTTAAAAATTCTACTATAGTTTCTTTTTCTTTTTGTGTTTTCTCTGAAATATGGACATATGCTGGCAACATTTCAAGTACAGCATATGAAATAACTTTTTGAGTTTTTATAATCCCTACTTTTCTTAAATCCTCCAACACTCTTTTTAGATATTTTTTTTTATCAACTTTTTCTATCCCTTTTTGTCCAATCTCCACATAAATGCTCATTTTATCTGTATGAAGAATGTTATTATAAAATCCTACGCGATAAAAAATGTATTTCTTCTCTGGATAATAAATCCAATGTATATCATTGGCTTCTGCTCCTGAATCAAACCCTATATTATAAACAAGTACTTTATTTGCTGTATAAGATTCTTTATGTGGTATTTGAGCTATCTTTAAAAAAAGGTCAAATGGAATCGTATTGATAAGGTAGTCATATTCTATAAACATATTATCTGTATAAACTTTTTTCTGTTCAAGATCGATCGCTTTTACCGTTTCTGATAATATGAACCTTGAAGAATCTAGATCATTCATTAAAACTCTTATAAATGCTTCTGCTCCCTCAGAAGAGTAAAAGAATTCTTCATTGTACGTTTGTATCTTATTCCCTCGAAATCCATTTATTATTTCAATTGGTTCAGCTTTTGGAAAAAATCTGCCCATTGCATTTATATCAAGCATGTCTAAATCGCAGGAATACAATTTTTCATTGTAAGGGATTAAAAACTTTTCTGCAATCCCTACACCAAATTTAGCATACAACATTTCTTTAAATGAATTTATATCTGTTTGATCATAAGTTTGAAATAAATCACAAAGACAATCGATAAACTCTTTCTTTTCTAATTGATGAATATTAAACTGAAAAGGATAATCTATCAAAGTATCTTTATAATAAATTTTTGTTTTCTTTTTTTGATAAATAGTCGTATCTGCATTTAATAAACTTGTAAATTGACGTTTGATATCTGGATTCATAAAATGAAAAAAATGCCCTGCATAATCCCAAATAAATCCATCTTGTTTGATTGTCCTGCAATATCCACCAATTTCATTTTCTTTTTCAATGATCATGTATTCGTTACTTGGGATTTTTCCAGCAAAAGCAAGTCCTGATACACCGGCACCTATAATACAAAATTTAACTTTGAAGTTATCCATATCTTATTCCCCAAATATTTTATTTATCTTATACAATTTCATCATTTCATCCTCATTATAATATTTTTTTACATAGTCATGTCCTCGAAAATTTATTTTAGGCTTGGATTTAAGTATCTTTTTTAGTGTTTTGTCTATGTCTTCAATATCATTGGAATCTGGTGTGTAAACATATGGATGCCTATATTTATATAAAACATACTTTCCTTTTGCTAATGCTTCAATCACCATCATAGATAATCCATCATGTAAAGGTATCCTTAAAAGAATTGTTATATTTTTATATATTTTTTGTATTCCATCTTTAGATACCTTGCCGTGAAAACATATATTTTCAGGGATTTCATTAATCCCTTCAAATTTATCAGTCCCTACGACATCAAATATTATGTCTTGATTTCTCTTTGCTAGATTGACGACAACGTCAGCAGAATAAAAACGCTCTCTTCCATTAGGGACATAATTTAATACACGATGTGTATCTGGCATATCCATAATTGATAAATCCATTGAAAAAGGAATGATAGGCACTATGATTGATTTTATCCCAATATTTTTTAATTCATCATGAAGTAATTGACTTCCTGCAAGATGAGTAATATCTAATGGATACTGAACGTTTGTTTCTGAATTATGTATACAATTGTAGACATCTGTCCCTATCCAATGAAAAACAATTTTTTTTCTAAGTAATCGCAGATATTTAAGAAATTTTCTATTAGGCGCATATCCGATATAGATCAAATAAACATAATCCGTAACCAAACAGTGATATGCCACTTTTAATTTATAGAGCAAATTATTATTTTTTTGTTTAATATAGACAGCTTTTAATCCATTTCTATTTAATAAATCAGAGATATGTTCTCCTTGTAAAGAGCCAATTAATGTGATTTTTTTCATTTTATACACCATTAAACTATTTGATTATCTTTACTTATTTTTCGATATGGAATAAAAGAATCTATATTAATAAAAAGACACAATTATAATATATATTTATCATAAATTTTCTATTGTCTTCACAAAATCTTTTGCCTTTTTCTTAGCATCAAAACTTTCATCCCATATCTGAAATGCCATATCTGACATTTCTTCCTTCTCCCACTCTAACATATGATAAAATTTATTTATAGCTTTTACAATCTCTTCAACAGTTGGATCCGACTGTAGTAAAAAACCGGTTTTATTATCTATGATCAATTCTCTCATGCCGCCTACGTCTGTCCCGATAGCGGGTATGCCCATTGCAAAAGCTTCTTGGACAGATACTGGTAGACCCTCGCTTGATGAAACAGTTATGAAAAGTTGCGGCCCTATTTTCTGATAAATCTTTTCTATATCTTTATTTGGTATGTAACCCCAAAATTTCCACTTGATATTTTCTTTTGGTGACAATATATTTTCTGCAAGTTTATATAGTTTATCTTTTTCTGGTCCATCACCTATATGATTCCAAGTGATCCGGATATTTTCTGGGAGAGAGGCTATCGCCTGGATGATCAATCCTACTCTTTTCAACTTAATAAGATTTGAACAACTAACTAAAACAATCTCTTCTGATCCAAATCGGACATTTTTATGCATAGATGGAGTTCCCAGATATGCTACATGATTCTTGTCCCCCCCCATTTTTCAGTAAAATACTTTTTTCCAGCATTAGAAACAAAAAAAATACGATCACAATGATCAGCCTTATATTGTTGAAAAGGCTGCCATCCTACCTCACTCCTTTCAGTATATAGATCATAACCATGGAATCTTGTGATCACTTTAATATTTTTATACTTTTCTTTTAGACGTAATGCAGCAACAAGTTCTTCAGTCCCCCAATAAGTATATATCAGATCGATCTTATCTTTTTGGATGATCTTTTCAACCTCTTTTTGGATGAGGCCAACTCTAAAACTGTAAGATAATATTTTTTTCGCCCGATATAAAGACAATTTGGTCAGAGAACTTTTACTCGCCCTTTTGATATCTTCTCTCACATCTTTTCTGAATATCTGCAGGATAATCTTAGATGGCTTTTTTTTGCTATAAACAAATCTCTCCATATTGATGTTCTTGCTACTTGGTATTGGGTATTTTATCTCTTCATGTGTCTCACATGCCAGGATATCTATATCAAAATGATCCGCCAATCTTTCAAATTCTGTACTGATAAATCCTCTCTCGCTCTCACCGAATGGGAAACCATGAGTCACTAAAAGCATTTTCTTTTTCATCCTGATCTCCTGATATTTAAATGTTCTGTATTTTTTATACCTATTCATTAAACCGATATGGTATTTTTATTTCAAAAAAAAGAGACTAGAGCGTGTTTGAAAAATAAAAATTGCACAAAATATATGGTTGCCCCTCCCCTTTTTTATGGTAAAATAAAAAAGGGGTAATCAGTATGTTGAGGCGTTATGGATCAACAGATCAGCAATGGGAACAGACAGCTCCTTTTCTCCCGCCTGAAAAGACTGGAAAACGTGGAAGACCGTTAAAAGACAATCGTATCATGTTAAACGCAATGATATAGATTGCCCGGAGTGGTTCCCCATGGCGGGATCTGCCTGAATATTATGCCCCATGGGAGAGTGTTTACAGCCGTTTCCGGAAATGGACCAGCAGCGGCCTGTTAAACAGGATATTCCGTTTTCTGGCTATGGATGCTGAGTTAAGTGAGGTCTCACTGGATACTTCCATTGTCCAGGCCCATCGGCACAGTGCTGGCGCCAAAAAAGATGGATCCCCTAACGAGATCGGGCACAGCCGCGGTGGACCAAGCACTAAGATCCATGCTGCCGTAGATGCATATGGCTGTCCTCTTTATATCATGCTCAGCGAAGGACAGCGTAATGATATTGATTATGCGATCCCCTGTATTGGAACATATAAACATTGAAGGGAGCAGCGTGCTTGCGGACCGTGGATATGACAGTAATAAACTCATCGATCATATCTATGACCGCGGTGGTGGACCCACCATCCCTTCAAGAAAGAATGCTAAATTCCAGCGTCACTGTGACTGGTGGCTCTATAAAGAACGGCATTTGGTCGAAAAACTTTTCCTTAAACTCAAAGCATATCGTAGGATCGCTACCAGATATGATAAACTTGCCTCAACTTATCTTGGTTTTATCTACATCGCCTCCATACTCATTTGGTTAAATTGACTAAAACATTGTATTTTTCAAACACGCTCTAGGCTGACCCAACGGTTGATGATCGTCTCTTCTATAGTTCATGTTAAAAATTTTTTTAAAACCCTAGCGACATATCCCACCTCATCTTCCGTCATATAAGGTCCCATCGGGAGACTCAGGACTTGCCCGCAAAGTTGTTCTGTCACCGGACAGTCCGCGATGGCACTGTATGTGTCATGGAACGCTCCCTGCAGATGCATAGGCCTTTTATAATATACCATTGTCGGGATGCCTGCCTCTTTTAATCTTGACTGGAGAAGCCCCCTGTCACTCCCATCTGGGATCTGGACAGTATATTGTGCCCAACTACTAAAAAAACCTTCCCGAATGACCGGCAGCGTGAGGCCGCTGCCTTCCAGGTTTTCTGTATACCAGGCAGCGACTCTGTTCACAGCCTCCAATTCATACCGCTCAAATGCTCTGAATTTTGGCAACAATATGGATGCTTGTATCGTATCCAGACGGCTGTTCATACCGATACGGTCATTGTTGTATTTATCTTCCCCATTTTTTCCATGCACACTCAAACTCCGTATCAGTGCCGCCTGGTCATCATCATCTGTAAAGACTGCCCCGCCATCGCCATAACATCCGAGCGGTTTTGCAGGAAAAAAACTTGTTGTTGAGATATCACCAAAACTGCACACCTTCTGTCCATCTATATCCCCGCCAAATCCCTGCGCCCCATCCTCTAAAAGCCACAGACCATATCTTTCACAGATAGGCTTGATCCTTGGATGATCCGCAGGTTGCCCAAACAGATCGACTGCCACTACGGCCTTGGGGATGCATCTACCCTCTGACTTTATCCTCAGGATCTCCATCTCCAACTTGGCTGGATCGATATTATAGGTATCTTTCTCTACATCCACATATATAGGTGTCGCTCCCAAAAAAGCCGGGCTCTCACCACTAGAAAAAAATGTGAAGTCTGGCACAAAGACAGCATCCCCTGGACCTATCCCCCATGCCATCAATGACAGTACTAGTGCATCTGTGCCATTGCCACAAGTGATGCAATGTCGTACCCCTACATATTCTGCCAGCCGTTTTTCTAATCTCTCGACTTGTGGGCCACCTATAAAATGCGCTCCTCTCATGGTATCAAGGACAGCTGTATCGATCTGTGGCTTTAAGACCTCATATTGTTTCTTTAAATCCCGGAATTCCATCTTCTCTCCCCTGCCTTGTCTATAGATCTATATTAAAGATATGTCCTGAGGTGCCTGGCCATTGAAGCTGCTGTGTCTGCATATGTATATGGGATACCGACGCTGTCAAACTGTCCCTTCGTCCCTAATCCATATCCGACCATGATGACCGAGATATTTGGCATCTGCCCTGTCTCCATATCTATCATGGAATCGCCGACCATCACAGCTTCCTCATCTGGATGGTTTTCTTTGATCCACTGCAGTTTTGTCTGATCCCTCACGATAGCGACAGGTACCCTGATCCCCAATCTATCCAATTGCCACTCTAGATTATCAGGTTGTCTCCGCTTTGTGAGGATCATGGCATTCCCTTTTGCAAATATTGTCTCAATCTGTTCTTGTGGTAGACATAACCTGTCGAGTAAAAGATATCTCTTGTCTTCCAACAACTCCGCTTTTTTTGTGAAATGGCCCGGAGATAATGCATGTCCAAAAGCCTCGGCTACTGCACTGTCCTGGACAAGCTCCCGTTTTTTTTCTTTATATCTTCCCAAAGTGATGCCATCTGTGTGGAGCAGTCCGCAAAATACACGATAGTATCTCGGCCATAAGTCCAGGAGTGTCCCGTCCAGATCGATGAACGCCCTCATTCAAAGATCTCCTCAAAGTAACGGTACATGGTATCAGGTGTCCCCGTTAACTTTAGGTCCCCAGGACCCACTTTCCTGCCCAGCAGCATCTCCACTACCAACCTGGGTATGTCCAGACCTGCCTGGACGGTCAATGGCAGGCCGCCTGATGGATACCTCAGGTTCACATCGATAAAATATGGCACCCCATCCCTGACTATATATTGAAAATTGACACAGCCCCGGAATCTCCAGGAACTAGCTATCCGCCTGATCCATGGATCGATATCAAAACGATGGTCATTCTGTGTGATGGCAGCAGCACCGCCTATCGTCTTGATACGCCGCCTTTGGTTATATCCCAATAGCTCCCCCTCCCCATCAAACAGGCAGTCTACAGTATATTCCCTGCCTTGTACCAACTGGAAAAATGATACGTCTTTACACGTATCCAGATATGCCTTATGGATGACTGGATTTTCGATCACCATCACCCCAGTGCTGCCACTCCCCACCCGGTGCTTCATAAAGATAGGGTATCGCTCGCTCAGGCCTTCTATCAGATCAGGCACAGGTATCCCGATCCGGCGCAGGTTCCGGTTCGCTGCTGCTTTATCGTCTAGAGCTTCAAATGTCCCATAAGGGGAAACGATAAACTTTGTCCCGACTTGCCTGCGTATCCTCGACCCGTTCATGGAAACGGCCTTTATCTCCCTGGAATGCGTTGGCAGATAGATATCGACCTCTCCTGCATCTAATACACCGATAAGGCTGTCGATAAATCTCGGGTCCCACGCATTTGGCAGACAGACTTGCTCATCCACAAAAAATCTGCCTGTACAGATGTCCGAACTGTCTGCCCCACATAATATGACATCCTCCATCCTCCTCAGTTCTTTGGCCAGATATATGCCGGTAAGCCCACCATTGCTCCCTATCAATATCTTGGTCTTTTTATGGATACCGTCCCGCCCCATCATGCCGCAAACCCAACGGAGGGTATCCCAAGACTCAGCTTTTTACCCCCCCCTTTGATCTTTAGGTAGTGACTCTCCATATTGGATGCTGACCGTTCTTCCATGATGTATTTTCTACCACAACCCAGACACTCTAGGCCACTGTCCAAGAGATGTCCACATTCACATACCCATCCAGTCTGACGTGCCGGTATGCCCGCCATCAACGCATGTGGCGGGACATCTCTTGTGACAACAGCGCCAGCTGCGATCATGCACCATTCACCGAGTACATGGCCGCAAACGATCGTTGCATTTGCACCGATCGTTGCTCCAGTCTTGACCAATGTTTTTTTGTAAACATCATGTCCTTTCGGATATCTGGCACGCGGCGTCAAGTCATTGGTAAAGACCATGGATGGCCCACAGAATACGTGATCTTGCAGTTCAACACCTTCATAGATCGACACATTATTCTGCACCTTTACCCCGTTCCCGATCTTGACATTATCCGAAACATTTACATTTTGTCCAAAAGTACAATCCTTCCCTATGGATGCACCCTTCTGGATATGACAGAAATGCCATATCCTAGTCCGTTCCCCGATCCTTACATCATCATCCACATAACTGCTCTCATGGATAAAATATTCAGACATTATCGAATATCCCCTTCATATCAATGCTTGAAAAATCCCTCAACGGCAGGTTGACTGGCTGTCCAGTCTTCATGCTCTTATAGATCGCAAGGATGATCTCTAGAGCATTACATCCCGCGACTGCATCCACATACGGTTTTCGTCGATTTTGGACCGCGTCGATCATATCAGCATACAAACTTGTGTGCCCATTGCCGTAAACATTGCTTGTCTGTTCCTTTAGCCCTTTATTTTCCTGATCTTTCGCTGTCTCGTCAGCAAATTCCCATATGTCCAAGTCATTTGCTGACTTCCCACCGATCTTTACGGTCCCTTTTTCTCCAAATAGATAAAGTGTTTCTTCTAAGTTTTTGGGATAGACATTGGTAGTCCCCTCGATCGTTGCGACCGTTCCATTTTTAAATGTGACAATAGCCATGCCAATGTCTTCTGTCTCTATATATGGATGCCTCTGCTGCCGGGTAACGCCGTAAACTGTATCCACTTCATCTCCCATCATCCAGCGGAGCAAGTCAATCCCGTGGATACATTGGTTCATCAGGCATCCACCGTCTTCTGCCCATGTACCACGCCAGGACGCTTGTTTATAATAATCCTCATCACGGTTCCAACGTACATGGACGCTCCCGTGTGAGAGTTTACCAAACCTTCCGGATGCTAAAGCTCTCCTCGTCTCCCTAACCGCTTCATTAAACCTGTTCTGATGGCAGGCACATACAGCAACTCCTTTTTCCTCGCTGCATCGGATGATCTTTTCTGCATCAGCCATATCCATCGCCATCGGTTTTTCTATGATGACATTGATCCCCTTATTGATGCAATATAACGCAATCTCTCCATGCGTCCCACTGGGCGTTGCGATCGCGATCAATTCTATGTTTGGATCTTCCGATATCATCTCTTTATAGTCTTTATAATATGTGATGCCCTTATCTGTGCCAAGGCTATGTCCATCCAATAAGCATCTGGCTTTTTCAAGGGACAGGTCGCATACTGCAACAATTTCCAGATGATTATCCATGGCTGCCTTTATGTGGTTCACCGCAATACGCCCACAGCCGATCAACGCATATCTCATCCCATCGCCTCCCGTTTTTCTAATATCCTTTTATCGTGACCCAATCATCACAAGCTAAACGCCTATGCTTATAACGATTAACAAAATATGGCGGGGCTATCACTATTTTATCTGGATGCCCATTCAACCATCCTCCCCACCAACTGAAGGAACTATTCGCGATGATATTATGATGGCATTTACTCATGATACACATATCATACCAGTCGTCATATTCATCGAACATACTTTTTTCAATATATATCGCATCAGGCAGATGTAGCTTATGTTCTGCCCACCGGATAACATCACTCAATGCGATATAACATGGCTTTATTATATTGCTGATATATGTGATCGCATTGCGATAATCTCTTAATGTACAGATATCACCATAGATATGTGGATCATTTAAATGATCCCCTCACCAGATTATGGATACTGACTGGATCATGGGGCAATGAAGAAATGAACCCCTGTAGTTTTTCTTTACCACATGGAAATACAAAATCTTTTTTGTATCCATCATATTTTCGTAAGATCTACAAAGACATCTTCCATTGCCGCTACAATCTTTTCACTAGAATGTCCATCGCCAAATGGAGTATATTGTGTATCTATCTTTTGGACACAAGATAATTTTTTTAATATCTCCTTTGGATCTGGTTTTGATAGTTGATTCCGATTACCTACCATTGTCTCAGGCCAGCAGACAAAATCCAAGATCGTCAAGCATTGTTTTCTTGCAAAGAATGCTTCTCTTTGCAAGCCGCCTGAATCTGTCACTATTTTTTTTGCGTGTTTTACAAGACAAATGCTCTCCAGATATCCTATCGGTTCAGTCAATAATATATTGTTAAAATCAAATCTTTTTTTTAGTCTTAAAGCTCTTTCTTTATTTCGTGGATGTACTGGATAGATCGTAGGTGCATCTAAACATTCCATTGCACTGAATATCTTAAATAAGTTTTTATCATCACTCGTATTTTCTTCTCTATGGCAAGTTAAATAATAAAATTCATTTGGCACATATATCATCCCATCACATAAAAGTTGGAGCTTAACATCCTCTAGGGGAACTTTCTCACAATATTCCAAGAATGCATCATACATGGGATCACCAACTAACCGGCCCTTCTGATATAAACCCTCTTTTTTCATCTCTTGATAACTTTTTTCTGTACTTGCCAGTAAAAGAGTAGAAACATGATCGGTACAAATACGGTTGATCTCTTCTGGATTCGTTTGACTATGGACACGCACTCCTGCTTCCACATGACAGACTGGAATATGTAATTTAGCTGCTGCAAGTGCTGCTGCAAGTGTAGAATTCGTGTCACCATATACAAGTAACCAGTCAGGCTGTTCTTTGACCAGAACTCTTTCAATGGAGATCATCATATGACCAGTCATCGAGGCATGACTCCCCCCTGAGATCCCAAGGTTATGATCTGGTTGTGGTATATCCAATTCTTCAAAGAATCTCCCTGACATATTATGATCATAATGCTGGCCTGTATGTACCAAGACCTCTTCATGTTTTTTCCTCAACACATGTGAAACTACAGCAGCTTTGATAAATTGCGGTCTTGCACCTACGACAGTCACAACTTTCATCTACAACACCTCGATATTTTCTCTAGGTATGATATTTTTCATCACATTTTTAGTATCAAAAATAATCTTTGCACTAGCTTGTACCATTGCATAATCAATGTTTTGGTGTGCGGCAGTGACCATGACAAGGTCATACGCCGCAATGACTCTTGATGTGAGCTTAGGGATACTCTGTCCACTCTCACCATACATATTTCTGAATTCAGGTACCCAAGGATCAAAATAATCAACAAACGCACCAACTTTCCTTAACTCTTTATATACACGGATAGCTGGGCTTTCACGATAGTCATCGATGTCATTTTTGTAAGAAACCCCTAAGAGCAATATCTTGGCCCCATTGATAGCTTTTTTATGCCTATTCAAAATATGCATAGCCCGTTCTACACAATATCTAGGCTGGCTGTCATTGATGATCATGCTGTTTTCGATCAAAGTAGTATGGAAACCATATTCACGTGCTTTCCATGTGAGATAATATGGATCGAGAGGGATACAATGCCCGCCTAGACCCGGCCCTGGATAAAATGCCTGAAAACCGTAAGGTTTTGTTTTGGCCGCGTCGATAACTTCCCATACTGAGATACCCATCTCGTGACATAGCCTTCCTAGTTCATTTACGAGTCCAATATTGATGTTACGGTATGTATTCTCTAATATTTTTTCCATTTCCGCGACAGATGGGCTGGAAACGGTGAATACTTCGCCCTCTAAAACAGAACGATACATAGCAGCTATGACTTCAGCTGCCTCACTGCCTATCGCCCCTACAACTTTCGGAGTATTTTGGGTCTTGTAGATCAGATTTCCAGGATCCACCCGTTCAGGACTAAAGCCAAGATAAAAATCTTTTCCACAGATCAACCCGCTGCCTTCTTCAAGGATTGGTCTGAGCAGTTCTTCTGTTGTGCCAGGATATGTAGTAGATTCAAGGACGACCATTGTCCCTGCACGTAGGTATTTAGAAATGGCAATAGCCGAATCACGGACATATCGGATATCTGGTTCTTGATGTTTGTCCAACGGAGTAGGAACACATATAGCGATAAAATCCACATCTTTGACAAAGCTAAAATCTGATGTAGCACTCAATCTCCCACTTTTGACAAGGTCTGCAAGATCTGTATCAACCACATCCCCAATATAATTGTGGCCAGCATTTACCATCTCAACTTTTGAGGTTTGGATATCAAATCCAATTGTTTTAAAACCCGCTCTTGCTTTTTCTACCGCAAGAGGGAGTCCCACATATCCAAGGCCTACAACACCTGCTACAATGGTGCGGTCTGCAATCTTATCAAGCAATCTATCTTTCATTTTTGTCCATCCTTGTTCTTATCCCTGTACCAGAGTCCATACTTGTTCTGCTATCACTGGATATGCGTATTTATTCCTATAATCGATATCCCCTTCTATTGTTACATTCCCTGTATCTTTCCACTCCGAATATTTTTGTATGATATAATTTTTTAGCAGGACATAGGTCTCTTCATGACGGCATTGTTCATAACAGATCCCTCCTAATTTTTCCATATCCCTGCTCGGAAGGCTATCCGGTTCATCACCAGCCATCATATAAATGATCGGTTTTTGAGCCATCATATATTCATACATTTTTCCGCTCCACTCACAATGTGTGATCTTAGTATTCCATCTCGCCATGACCAAGATGGCCGCGTTTTGCTGCAAAGATAAAGCTTTTTTACGTTCCACAACTCCCAGATCATTGAATAAATGCCCTAAATCCCATTTATCAACAAATCCTGAATATAAATCTCCTGTAAATCCAGCATATTGAAATACAATATCTTCCTCATCGATCATCCCACTGTCGATCAATTCTCTAAAAGCGTGGAACATTTCACTTAAATCATCCAGTTCATAGACCGTTCCTGTATAGACGACATTAAATTTTGAAGGAGGCAACGGATCCACTGCTTCATCAGGATCGTACCCGTTATTGATAGTTATGACTTTTTGTGTCTTTGCTTCATATAGATTAAGCCTGTCATTGACTCTTAAAAGATAATCTGCTTGCATACAATGTTTTTTAGTGAATTGTTTATGTTTTTTGAACTCCATCTTGCTATCCTGATCAGCAGCATATTGATCGCGGAAATCAGCAATCCAGCATATTTCCGGATACAATTTTTTAATCTGTTCCGCTACTAAATGCGTCCAGATCGGTCCATATGACGATATGACCACGTCATACCGCTCGAGTCCCATATTCTTTGCATATTTCAACACCTGACTTGTGATCGAGTATTGTAGCCATTTATTGAGTATCACATCTGCTTTTATCATACCTCTACGGATCTTTTCTTTACACATTGCCCTATGTGAAACACATGCATCTTTCTCTTCATTACGATCACTCTGGAGCATCCTCCTTTTTTTCATGCGGATAAAATTCCTTATTTTATAATATGTCCCCACTTGTCTTCCACTAGGCACCATTTGATGATCATGGAAATACACTAGATCTTTTTTTAGCAGATCATCGATCCTTGTCGATGTCAGATCCGGATCTATCCCTCTATACCTCTTGTTGATCGTCAACACAGAAATATCCGCATCATGATCCTTTTTCAGATATTTAGAGATCTTTGTCCATCGTATGGATGCGATGGCCTGGAAAGGAGCGATGTATTCACTGATGATCAAAAATTTTTTCATGACAAGATTCTCCCTGTTCTTTTTCTGGAATATCAGTGCTTTTCTGCGTCATTTGAAATTTCCATACTTTATATTTTTTCAAAATACACAGTAAACCTGTTAAGATATATCTATTAAAATGACCATAATCAGACATTGCCCAGATTATCATTTTATTCAATCTTCTGCTGTATCTTTTCCAATCAGTCATTTGGAGAGATTTTTTTAACAGATCATTGCTGGTTATAAAATTTCTGATATTTTTCCGCGCTTCTTTAAGCCCTCCTGGGTTTTGTAATTCATTTTTAAAGTATTGCACAGATGCAGCCAAGTAATCTGCATATACTTGAGGGATAAACTCAGCCTTTGCTTTATCTTTGCATATCTGCAACAATGAAGGATATACATGTTCTATACTCTTGAGCATATTCCTGTCATATGAATTTAGCATCGAGGAAAGATTCATCCTGTAAAAATAAACAGAATCTGCGTCATCAATGAGTGCCATAGACCTTATATCAAGAAGGATCGGAAAGATGATGTTCAGATCTTCCGCATAAGTCACAGATGCGGAACAATATTTTAGATTAGGATAAACAAACTGTTTCCTAATAAGTTTACCACATCTTGATATAGGGACAGACCTACTTTCGAAATCACCTGAATTGAGCATGATCGGATATATATCATTTATCAATGATCTTTCATCATAAAAAGATACTGGTATCTTAAAACTGCCCTTATATTCATGTTCTTGATTTTCCTTCTTTGTTTCCACTAGGACGATATCAGCATCTGTTTTCTTTTGTATTTCAACCATAGCCTCTATATATCTTTCAGCTACCCAATCATCAGGATCTATAAAAGTAACAAATTCTGAATCCCTGCTGGAATTATCAATACCACACATCCAGGCTGAGACTAGGCCCCCATTTTCTTTATGGATAACTTTTATCCGTGTATCTTTATCAGCATATCGGTCACAGATTTTAGGACAGTCATCTGGCGATCCATCATCTACAAGGATTATCTCGAAATCTTGATAAGATTGACCTATGATGGAATCCAAACATTTTCTTATATATCTTTCTACTTTATATATTGGTACGACTACACTGACATTAGGATGCATCAGACTCTCCCCTCTGTATATGCTAGATATCGAAATCAATCTATACTGCAAACATCATGATAATATTCTTTATAACGATCACTAAAAATCTGATAGCTATATTTTTTTTCATAACTCTCCAGAGCGTTTTGGGATAACCGCGCCCATTCTTTTGGGTCAGAGATCACATGACAGATCTTTTCGGCTAATAGATCTGCCCCATAAGGATCATACAATATCCCATTTATCCCATCTTCGACTATCTCATCCGTACCATCTATATTTGAGGCGATCACTGCTTTTCCAACTGAAAAAGCTTCGATCGGTACTAATGGAAGCCCCTCCCACAGGGAACTCAAGACTAATATATCGAATTGGTGCATCAGGTCCCTCACATCGTCCCTAAAACCTAAAAAAATAACTCTATCATTTATAGACATCTCATCAACAGATCGTTCAAGTTCTTCCCTGCACTCTCCATCACCTACGAGTATAAAAAAAACATTTGGAAACTTTTTAATGACTGATGATGCCGCTTGGAGAAAATATCTTTGACCCTTTTGTTTCGAAAGTCTTCCTACATTCCCGACGAGTATATTCCCGTTTTTCTTTAATTGAGAAAGCCTCTGATCCTCAGAAGCGATCCCATCAGATTTATCCACCGTGTTAGGGATCACTTTGATATGCCGGCTATCTATCTTATGGAAATCGACCAGGTTTTTCTTCACCTTATTTCCAACAGCAATGATATGGTAGCCATTCAATGCTATCTTTGTTAAGAATCTTTTATCCTCATGGATACAATGTCCATTGTAGATCAATGTTTTATGAAAAAAAATATTTAATATCTTTATATACATCGCTGCCATCCTGTGATGTACATGGATGACATCTATATGTTCTTTCCTGATGACATCGCTCAAAGTAAAAAGGATCTTAAAAAAAATAAAAGGATCCTTTTTCTGCATATCATCAATCTCATAATATTTATCGATACATCCATTAAATGTAGAGATCCCACCTCCGTCGGCAGCA
Source organism: uncultured Lachnospiraceae bacterium (assembly GCA_947652925.1). Lineage (GTDB taxonomy): Bacteria > Bacillota > Clostridia > Lachnospirales > Lachnospiraceae > MGBC164599. Next base: position 66,210 of record CANTEW010000007.1, on the reverse strand, counting down.
CATAATATCATCCGTTCAAATTGTCCTCGGGATACCTCGCATATCTGCCGGATCACTTTCTCGGTCCCGCCAATACTGACCACTCGTGTAATATGTAAGATCCTCATATCATTGACCCATTCTCCTTTTTAGCATCTGTCTTTATATTTCCATATTAATCTTAGGATTTTTATATCATCTATAAAATACCTTTTGAACAATCGTCTTGGTTCTTGTAAGAACCTATATAGCCATTCCAAGCCATACATACTCACCCAGCTTGGGGCACGCTTTATATCTCCTGCCAAGAAATCTACTGTTGCCCCTGCACAGATTGAAACATATGCATCGTATTTTTGGTGATTTTCATATATCCATTTTTCTTGTTTAGGACATCCAAAACAAACGATCAACAGATCCGGATGAGACTCTGATATCATATCATTGATCTTTTTTATCTCATCCGGATCTTCCTCAAATCCTAGGGGAGGTGCGTATGTACCATTTATGCGTATGCCTGGCAATCCTTTTTCTAAGTTTATCTTTGCCTTTTCCGCAACGCCTTGTTTGCCGCCTATGATAAAAAGACTATACCCTTTCTGCATAGACAACTTACAAAGAGAAGGTACTAAGTCTGACCCGGAAACTTTTGCTTTTATCGGCCTTTTGTAAAGATTTGAGATCCAGATCAATGGTTTTCCGTCCACAAGGGTGATATCCGCGTCATCAACAATTTTTTTCAGATAACGATCCTGCTCAATCCTCATGACAACATCAACATTAACTGGGACAACATATGCCTTCTTCTTTTGTGTGATGAACCGCTCTATCATATCTACCGTTTCATCCATATCCACATTATTGACATATGTATTTAATAATACTTGTTTTTCCATATGCACCGCTTGATCAACTTTCTATCTGTCGCCCCCCAAAAAAGGCATCCTCCAACATCAGACACCAGCAATGATAAATGGGGAGGTGCAGTTCCTGGACCCGATATGTCTCTGCCTCAGGCACTTTAACCGTCACGTCTGCAATCCCCGCCAATTCCCCTCCGCTGTACCCAGTCAGTCCAATGACTTGGATACCGGATGCCTTTGCCACAACTGCGGCGTTCATGATATTCTCACTGTTCCCAGATGTAGAAATACCTAAGAACACATCACCGGCCCGTCCATAGCCGAAGAGTTGCTGCGCAAAGACACCAAGACCATCCACGTCATTGATATAAGCTGTTGTCAATGCTTCATGGGCTACGAGTGGTATCGCCATCAAAGAACACTCCAGTCCTTTTGCCAATGCCGCACCACGTTCACGGTCGACCGCCTTTAACTGCTCTGCAAATTCTGGAGTGACAGGACGCGGGATCCTGAACCGTTTCATGAGTTCCCCGGCGATATGCTCTGAATCTGCTGCAGATCCCCCATTACCTGCTATCAGCAGCTTTCCTCCATTTTTATAGGAACATTCCATGACTGCGTAAGCATCTATGATATCCTTCTTGATATGCCATAACACTGGATAACGACTAAGCAGAAGATCTATATGTTTAATGAGCTTATTTTCTAAAAATCCCATTGTCCTATTTCTTATCCATCCTTTTTTACGCAGATAAATTATCAACTGATGAGCTGTGACTCCTTCCAGACACCCAGGTCCTGAACCATTGCCGCTCTCCATATTCCAAAAACGTTTATTATCATCTAGCATTGAACTCTCTTAGATGTGACCGCATCAATATCGTCTGGAAACAGAGTCCCTCCAGAATCTTACACCAACATAAATCTTTCATGAAATGTGGGTTTTCTTTTAGATGATCTAAGATATAAGCGGCTGCTCCTCTGGGATAGCTTCCATATACCCCTCCCCCATATATCTCTTCTAAATCTCCAATCTTTTTCCTATTACAAAATGGGAACAATATTTGCATTCCTACAAATAAGAGATTTAAAATCCTTATGGATGTTTTTTTGTAATCCCAAGAAAACTTTGTATATGGCCAATAACAGCGCCACCTTCTGTTCGCATGGTTCTTTCTATTTGTCGTAAGTTCAAAACTCAAATATATCTTGCCGTCATCCTTAAAACTGTCGTAAAGCGCTTTATTTGGGAGGATTGGATAATCTTCCCCAGATATCACATGTATATATCTATACCCTTGTCTATAGCTTTCCTCAAAGAGGAGCAGTATCGCTTTTAGATGTTCTACACTTCCCCATTTTGTTGCATATTCTGAAAAAAAAGCTGTCTTACCAAACTTCAATCTTAAGCAGCTGGATCTATCCCATACTCTCTTATCCACATGTACATAACAATCAAAATCAGTATAGAGAGCTTCCAATAAAATTCTCAATCCTTCTACACTCTTATAAGCGGTTATGCATATACAGTCTTTAGACATCCGTAGCCGTATCCTTTCCAGTCCTGCTAGACTCCCAGATACCTATCCACAAAGTCTGATAGGGATCGAACAGTAACATCCTGTCCATAACTGATATCCATTCTACCTATCAATGCAGTTTTACAGCCAGCTGCACAACCAGCATCGACATCTGTCTTACTGTCTCCGATCATCCATGAATCACCAAGATTTATATTGAATTCAGTAGCTGCTCGGGTCAATAAGCCAGGCTTAGGCTTTCTGCATCCGCAATCTATCTTGAGTCCCGGAATCTCGCCCTTAAAACCTTTATGGGGATGATGCGGACATAGATAGACTGCATCCAGATATGCTCCTTTCTGCCCTAACAGAGTCTCCAATCTATCATGTATCCCTCGCATCTGGCTAAAAGTGACTTCGCCCCTAGCGATCACGGGTTGATTAGTGACTACGACAGCCAGATATCCAGACTTATTGATCTTCTTGACAGCTTCTGCCACGTCTGCGATCAATACGAGTCTTTCCCTATCCTTTAAAAAGCCTACATGTTCATTGAGTGTCCCATCCCTATCCAAAAAAACTGCCCTCTGCTGTTTTTTTAGATTCTTTGCACTTACCTTTCCGGCACGAAGATCCCTACTGACATTCTTGTAACGTTCTGGTGTGCCCATATCTTTTACATATTCCGGACTGTCATAAGCATACATCTCACCCGTCCCTTCCAGATGTCTCAACAACTGTCTGTCCAGATCGACCTTTGCCGTGGATATATCCTTATCCAGTAATCTGGGAGATATGACATGCAATCCCGCATTCACTCTATTACGGTAATAAAGCGGATGTTGCTCCTCCTTCAGTATCCATCTCTGTACGACACCTTTCTCGTCCGCAACAATGAGGCTACTATCATACGGATGATCATTCGGATGGGTAAAGAGTGTCACCAATCCTCCATGTCTCTTATGGTATCTCACAAAACGGTCAAGATCCACGTCAAATATCATATCCGCATTCAATAACAAAAAATCCCCATCTAATTTTTTCTTGATCCTGAACAATGCACCTGCATTTCCCAATGGTTCTTTTTCGTGATAGTACTCGATATGCACCCCAAAAGGTTTTCCTGTAGCCGGGGAGACTTTGTTGCCGTCACCAAAATAGTCCATGATGACGTCTCCCATATGATTGATCGTGATGATCAGATCGTCATATCCTTGACGATGCAGGCATTCGATCCCATGCTCCAACACAGGCTTACCCTCTATCCTTATCATGGGTTTTGGCACATCATCCGCTATGGACGCTATACGTGTTCCACGCCCACCGGCCATGAGAACAGTCTTCATAGATCGATTTATCCTCTCAATAAAATGATACTCTTGGTTCATAGACCTCAGGACTATAATAGATCACCCTTGTCCCCCCTGTCTCAAATCTAAATGGGATATGCATCAGACCATCCATTGCATCCCGAACGTTTTCTTGTTGTCCTGGCCGGACATAAAAGATCAGAAAACCACCACCGCCAGCTCCGAGCAATTTTCCTCCCAGTGCTCCTGCATCAATCCCTCTGGAATACAACCGATCGATATCCCTTGTTGAGATAGCCTTTCCAGTCTGTCGTTTTAATCTCCATGTATGGTCCAGCAATCTACCAAAATCGTCGATATCCCTATCTTGATCTGTCATCACTTTCTCAGCTTCATCCACAAGAGAACGCATCTCTTTTAATTGAGGGACTTTATCTGTTCTATCTAGACAATTGATCTTCTGTATCTCAGAAGAAAATCTTGAAAATCCTGTGAAGAACATCATCAGGTTCTGTTCTAGCTGTTTTTTTCGCTCTGGAGAGATGATGATCGGAAAGATGTCATAACCATCAGGTCCGAACTCAATGCGATTAAAACCACCATAAGAAGCGGCGATCTGATCCTGCCAGCCGCCTTTTTCTTTACATAGTACACGTTCCAGATAGATAGCTTCATCGGCCAATCTCTTCTTGTCGGCATATCTTCCTTTTAATGCATAAAATGCATTCAGCATACCGACTGCAAATGAACTACTGGTCCCAAGTCCTGAACGGGCTGGAAGATCTGCCTCATATGTCAATCTTATCTCATGCATATCCAACATCTCCATCGCCTTCCGTATCGCTGGGTGCTCGATATCAAGAGTTGATGTCACCCGTTCTATACGAGAATAGGAGAGTTCTGTTGAATATTCAAAAAAACGGGGGAGATGACGCACATTTACGTAACAATATTTATCAAAAGTAGCTGATAATACTGCTCCCCCATTCTCGCGGAAATAGCTTTCGATATCCGTCCCACCGCCAAAGAAAGACATGCGGAAAGGCGTCTTTGTTATCACCATGGCACATCCCCTCCCCTGCCAATGCCACATCTAAATGACAAGAGCAGATATTCCAAAAAACTAAAAATTAAGCATACACACCTCCCTATCCAAAATATTTTCAACTTAAGTCACAGCCTCCTCTCCCTCAAGAATGACAAAAGGGATGATCCCCCAGGATCATTTTCCCAAGTTGACCGACAGGGCCATCGGCTGGAGTTTTATCAATGGCCTTGTGGAAGGGAGATACTGCCAAGACAATGGATAGCCGGGCATGGATCCGGTCAAGCTGATCAAGATCCCGTTCATGCAATACCTTTTTGGGATCTAGAGCATGTGTCAGACCATTGAGAAGATCTTCGGGACTGCGAAAGAACAGCACGGGTTTCGATACACACAGTACATAGGGAAGGCGCAGATGGAAATGAAACACAGGTTTACCATTGTGTGCATGGGTATAAAGAAATCGTCCAGAGTCTGAGATCATCTCATGATCCTTATGGATTTTGCGTGGATCCTGTTGTATAATAATGAAAAAAAGCATCCATATATCAGTTTAAGGAGGAAAACGAAGATGATCTGGGCACCAGAAGAGACATATTCCCGTGAGGAGATACAGGCGATCCAGTTGCGCAAGTTGAAACAGTCTGTAGCATATATATATGAGAAGGTGCCGGCTTACCGGGAGAAAATGGACAAAGCCGGCGTAAAGCCTGGAGATATCCAGACGCTGAAGGATCTGGAGAAGCTCCCTTTTACCAATAAGTCTGATTTTCGGGAGAATTATCCCAGGGGGCTGTTTGCGCGTCCCAGGAAAGAACTGGTCCGTGTACACGCCAGCTCCGGGACGACCGGAAAGCCCACGATCGTAGGTTATACCAGAAATGACATGAAAGTCTGGACGAACAATGTATCCAGGATTGCCTGTATGGGAGGCGCGACGCCTGATGATATCGCCCAGATCGCATTTGGCTACGGGATGTTCACAGGGGCGTTGGGACTCCATGCGGGGCTTGAGAATATCGGCGCTTCGGTCATGCCCATGTCCTCGGGGAATACGAAAAAGCAGATCATGTTCATGCAGGATATGGGGACGACCCTTCTGGTGGCTACGCCTTCGTATGCTCTGTATCTGGGAGAGTCGGCCCGCGCCATGGGGATCGACCCGGAAGAGGATCTGCATGTACATATCGGACTGTTCGGCGGGGAGGGGATGACAGAACCCATGCGGGATGAGATGCACCGTATCTGGGGGAAGAGTTTCCTGTGTACACAGAATTACGGTATGAGCGAGCTGTGTGGTCCTGGCGTTTCCGGGGAGTGTGAGTATCTCCAGGGGATGCATGTGAATGAGGACTGGTTCATACCGGAGATCATCGATCCAGAGACCGGAGAAGTACTGCCGCCTGGTGAGAAAGGGGAACTGGTCGTCACCTGTCTGGGCAAAGAAGCACTGCCGCTGATGCGTTATCGCACGAAAGATATGTCCAGGCTGATGTATGAGCCTTGTCCCTGCGGGAGGACGACCGTGCGCATGGAAAATCTGTCCGGCCGTTCAGATGATATGCTGGTCATCCGCGGCGTGAATGTATTCCCCACCCAGATCGAGGAGGTGCTGCTCCAGATAGCGGAGATCGGGCCTCATTATGAGATCAGGGTGGAGCGGAAGAACCGTCTGGATGTGATGACCATCACGGTAGAGCTGATCGACGACCGCCTGCTGGATTCTTACAAGAAGCTGGAGGAACTGGATGTGAAGATAAGGAAAGACCTGAAAGCGATCTTGGGTCTGGATGCGGTGATCCAGATCGTGGCGCCTATGAGCCTGCAGCGGTTCGAGGGCAAGGCAAAACGGGTGACGGATCTGCGCGGCGAAGGATTGTAAGAGAGTTCATAGAAAGGCAGGGTACAGGAATGTTAAAACAATTAGCAGTATTTGTGGAAAATCAGTCAGGGAGCCTGCGGAAAGTGACCATGGTACTCCATGGACTGGATATCAATATCTACGCTTTTGCCTCTTTTGACACGCCGGAGTTCGGGATCTTGCGCATGCTGGTGGATCAGCCGGAGAAAGCCAAAGATGCCCTCACCAGCCAGGGCTTTGTGACCAGGGTCTGTGATGTGATCGCGGTGGAGCTGCCGGACGAGCAGGGCGGGATGGATTCCCTCCTGGCGGCACTCCATGAGAGTAATATCAGCATCAACTACACGTATTCGTCATTTGGGAGGATGAGCCAGATCCCGGCTGTCGTCATCCATTCCGATGAGGTCTATGAGACGGAAAATGTACTCAGGTCCAAGGGTTTTGCCTGTATGGACAGTTTTAGTGGAGAATAAGATAGGATCATTATAGAAGGGTGGAGGATAGATCATGATATGGAATGAGACAAAAGAATGTATGAGCCGGGATGAGATGACCCATTTACAGGGAAGGCGTTTGGTAAAGATGGTAGACCGGGTTTACCACAACGTGCCCTTTTACCGGAAAAAGATGCAGGAAATGGGGCTGGAACCCGGTGATATCACAGGGCTTGAGGATCTTGTGAGATTGCCTTTTACCACAAAAGACGACCTGCGGGACAATTATCCCATGGGGCTGGTGGCTGTTCCGGAGCAGCAGGTGAACCGGATCCATGCAAGCTCCGGTACTACAGGGAAACCTACGGTCGTGGCCTATACGCGCCGGGACCTGGAGATCTGGAGTGAGTGTGTGGCCAGGGGTCTGGTCATGGCGGGACTTGGAAGGGAAGACAGGGTGCATGTAGCTTACGGTTATGGATTGTTCACCGGGGGATTGGGTCTCCATGATGGAGCGGCTTATCTGGGCGCCACGGTGATCCCCATGTCTTCCGGCAATACCAAGAAGCAGATCACGCTGATGGAAGACTTCGGGGCTACGGCTCTGGCCTGTACGCCTTCTTACGCCATGCATCTGGCAGAGGCTTTGGTAGAGGCGGGTCGGGTACCCCACATCAAGTTAAAGGCGGCGATCTGTGGTGCGGAACCCTGGACAGATGCCATGCGCGACACTCTGGAAGAGATGTTGCATATCAAAGCCTATGATATCTACGGATTGTCTGAGATCATGGGGCCGGGTGTTGCGCAGGATTGTCCGTATCATAAGGGGCTGCATATCTGGGAAGACCATTTTGTACCGGAGATCTTAGACCCGGATACACTGGAACCTGTGGGGCCGGGTGTACGGGGTGAGCTGGCGATCACCACGATCACCAAGGAAGCGCTGCCCCTGTTCCGCTACCGCACGAAAGATCTGACCAGCATCGACTACACCACTTGTGAGTGCGGCAGGACAACAGCCAGGATCGCGCGGTTTACAGGACGGACGGACGATATGCTGATCATCCGCGGCGTGAACGTATTCCCGTCCCAGGTGGAGGCGGCCTTACTGGAAGTGGATGAAGTGCTGCCCAACTATCTGATGACCGTTGACCGGGAAGGGAATCTGGATACTCTGGAGATCAAAGTGGAAGTGGAAGAGAGGTATTTCTCAGACCAGATCAATCAGCTCCAGAGGCTGACCAAGAAGATCGAACACGTGATCAAACAGGCGCTGGGCATCGCGGCCACCGTCAGATTGGTAGAGCCGAAGACGATCGAGCGCAGCGAAGGCAAGGCAAAACGTGTCATTGACAATAGGAAGTTAAAGTAGGAGGTAGGGATTTATGATCGTAAAACAATTATCAGTTTTTTTGGAAAATAAATTGGGCAGGCTCCATGAAGTGCTGGATATCCTTTCAAAAAATGATGTGAATATCGTGGCCCTTTCACTGGCGGATTCCTCTGATTACGGGATGCTGCGCATGATGGTCTCAGATCCGGAGAAAGGTCGGGAGAAACTGAGGGAAAATGAGTTCGCGGCCAAGCTGACGGAAGTGGTCTGCATCGGCGTGGACCATGCGGTGGGCTCCCTTTCCAAAGCCATGGGCATGCTGGCGGCAGAGAGCGTGGATGTGGAATATATGTATGCGTTCGCAAACGGGGATCAGGCGGCGGCCGTCATGAAGTGCAGCGATCCGGCAAGAGCCATAGAAGTCCTGCAGAAAGGCGGTTTCCAGGTCTATCAGGAGAAAGATGTATATCTAAAACATGTAGGTGGATGATAAGATCAGTGTGAAGATCCCGGCAGATGGCTGTGGATGTATCAAGGGCATGGCGCGGACATGCCCGTTTAAGAGCAGAGAGGAGGCAGGGCGTTGTTGGAGAAGATCGATCTGACGAAAAAGATGTCAAAAGAGGAATACCGTACCAAGATGGAACGGCTGGAGAGGGAGCTTGGGGCGCTGCAGCGCAAGTGTAAAGAGTTGGGGATCCCTGTGATGATCGCCTTTGAGGGATATCCGGCGGCAGGAAAAGGCGTGCAGATAGGGGCGCTGATCCACGCCCTGGATCCCCGGGGGTTCGAAGTCCACGCTGTGAAAAAAGAGACAGAAGAAGAGAAGATGCATCCCTTCCTCTGGCGTTTCTGGACGAAAATGCCCGCCCAGGGCAGGATCGCTCTCTATGATACCAGCTGGTATCGGAAAGTGCTGGCGCAAAAGCCCGACGAGAGGGCTTTTGACTCGATCCTGTCCTTTGAGCAGCAGATCACAGACGGGGGCGTTGTCCTGGTCAAACTGTTCCTGGCCATCGACCAGAAAGAGCAGAAGAAACGTTTTGAGAGACTGGAGAAAAAGAAAGGGACAGCCTGGCGTGTGACAGACGCGGACAGACGGCACAACAAACATTTTGCAGAATATGAGAAGATCTATGAGGAGATGCTCCGTAAAACAGATACAGACCATGCCCCCTGGCATATCATCGAGTCTACGGACAGGCGGTTTGCCACGGTGAAGATCTATACCATCGTGATCAATGCGCTGGCAAAAGGGATCGAGCGGGCGACTGCCCCTGTACCTGCGAAGAGAGAGCATTCCGTGTACATTGACGACCGGGATCTGAAAGAGTCCATCTTGAGCAAAGTGGATCTGAGCTTGTCTTACCAGAAAAAAGAATACAAAAAAAGATTGAAAAAACTCCAGTCCAAGATCCAGCTCCTGCACGGGGAACTCTATAGGAAACGGATCCCTGTGGTGTTGGGATTTGAGGGCTGGGACGCAGGGGGAAAAGGCGGGGCGATCAAAAGGCTCACGGAGAAGATGGATCCCAGAGGGTATACGGTGATCCCCACAGCGTCCCCCAACGACCAGGAAAGAGCCCATCACTATCTGTGGAGGTTCTGGCGTGCCATGCCGAAAGCCGGGCATTTTTCTATCTTTGACAGGACCTGGTATGGACGGGTGATGGTGGAGAGGATCGAGGGTTTCTGCACCACGGAGGAATGGCAGCGGGCCTATAAGGAGATCAATGACATGGAGCGCGATCTGTACGATGCGGGCGCGATTGTGATGAAGTTCTGGATGCAGATCGATAAAGATGAGCAGGAACGGCGTTTCAAGGCCCGGCAGGAGAACCCGGAGAAACAGTGGAAGATCACAGACGAAGACTGGCGGAACCGGGAAAAGTGGGATCAGTATGAGGAAGCTGTCAATGAGATGCTCATACGGACCTCCACCCCGTACGCGCCGTGGATCGTGGTAGAGGGCAACGACAAATATCATGCCAGGATCAAAGTCTTGGAGACAGTGGTCAGGGCGCTTGAAGAAAGGCTGGGATAAAGGGATGGGACAGTGGATCAAGATCTTGTTATTTTGTATGGGGATCCTCCTTTTTCCAGCGGCGGCCCAGGCGGAGCCCGCGCCTGTCCTCAGTGCGTCGGAACTGTCCATCCCGGTGGGAGAGAGCGAGATCCTCACGGTGGAAGGCGTAGATGACAGTCTGATCATGTGGAAAAGTTCTGATGAGGAGATAGCGGTCGTAACGCCTGAAGGGAAGGTCACTGGGATCCATGGCGGGGACGCCGTGATCACGGCCGGCGTGGATGGCAGGGAGCTGGAGTGCCGGGTCAGGGTACGGAGCATACAGCTGAAAGCCGCCCCAAAGGTCATGCAGAGAAAGAGTACTATTATCTTAAAGCTTGAACAAAAAAATATCACGGGCAGGATCCTCTGGCGCAGCAGTGATAAAAAGATCGCAGCAGTCAACAGCAAAGGGAGAGTCAGGGCAAAAAAATGCGGGACAGTGACCGTCACCGCCAGAGCGGACGGCTGTAGAGCCGTCTGCAAGATAAAAGTCGTGGACATCCGGCTGAGCGTGTCAGATCTATCCCTTGTCAAAGGCGGGAGCAGGAAACTGGACGTGGTGGGGATCTCACAGAGACCGGTATGGAAGAGCAGCGATCCTTCGGTGGCGTCGGTGGGTAAAAAGGGGAAAGTGACGGCAAAAAAGGAAGGGACAGCGGTCATCACGGCAATGATCGGTCCGATCTCCCTATCCTGTGAAGTGACGGTCACGTATCCCATATGGAACAAACTGAGGGATCAGTATAAAAATAAACCCAGGGTCAGGCAGCTCTTGTTTGTACAGTATACAGGAGGCACCCGGGCGAAGGTGCTGCTCTATGATAAAATAGGAAAGAAATGGAAAAAGGTCCTGGCCTGCCCCGGATATGTGGGGAGCAATGGCATCGGGAAGACACGGGAAGGGGACGCGACCACGCCTACGGGAACGTTCAACCTTACCAGCGGTTTTGGCATCCTGCCCGATCCGGGAGCGAAGATGCCGTATCTGCAGGTGGACAGCAGCCATTACTGGTGCGGGGATGAACTTTATTATAATAAGCTGATCGATATCACCCAGAACCCCCATGATTGCAGAGGAGAGCATCTGATCGACTATGCGCCCAGTTATAACTATGGCATGTTCCTGGATCATAATAAGAAGTGTATCTATCCCAAGGGTTCTGCCATATTCCTCCATTGCAGCGGCGGATATACGTATACAGGAGGATGTATCGCGGTCAGTGAGCCGGATATGATCAAGATCTTGCAGACTGTGGAAAAGGGGGCAAAGATCTGTATCTATCATAAGTAGATGAGATCAAAGTCCTGCTCTGCCTGCTCCGCACCATTGCGTCGTTAAAATTTCTGACCGATGCCACCATATCGCTGTCAAATTTTTCTATGTACTTTTCTGCGAGAAAAGTACCAAAAGCGCCGGGGGATCACGGATCTCACCCAGACCCCTTAAGACGCTGTTTTTGGGATGTATCCATCTATCATCTGTAGATTTTCTATGATCTAAGGATATTTGAGGTTTTTAAACACACTCTGGATGTTCAGGAGAGCGGGGACGCACAGTCTCATCCTTTGCCCTGGGATGGAGATGTCTTTCCCGGTATCTCATGGGGCTGCATCCAAAATGTTTATGGAATGTCTCAGAAAAATAGCTTGTCCCGGAAAACCCCACTTCATAGCTGATCTGGGTGATGTTCATATCTGTAGCGGCCATCAGTTCAATGCTTTTTTCCAGGCGGTATCGGATCAGGTAGCTGACAGGGGTCTGGCCCAGGCAGGTGCGGAAGAGGGAGCAGCATTTGCTCTTACATACGTTCCCCACGGCGGCGATATCCTCCAGGGAGATCTTTTCCGCATGGTGTTCATGGATGTAGCTGACCATCTCCCGCAGAGAAGACAGCTGGAGGGTGGATCTGGCGGCGGCTGGAGGTGCTTTTGGCGCGTGGGTGTACAGCTCATGCCATATCTGGAAGGACAGGCTCTGTATCAGCAGTGGGAAAGCCGGCTGCCCTAAGAGGCCATACATCTGCGCGAGCGCCTGGAGGATCTTATTTTCCCAGGGGATGGCGGCGTGCAGCGGCCAGCAGGGAAAAGCAGTGTTGGATAAGACCGGGGCGACATAGGCCTGTTCCATGGCTGATGTGCAGCAGAGGAGCATGGGATGGAACAGGATACATAAGAATACGCATTCTTTTTGTTCTCTTGAGAAACCATAGTGGAACTGGCGGGAATTGACAAACATGCCTTCCCCCGGGTGCAGGGCGGTGACCCTGCCGTTGATATTATAGCTCATCTCACCGGAGAGGACGGCGATGAACTCTACATCGTCATGCCAGTGGCTCAGCGCTGTGTACTGTGGGTACTGGGACAGACGGTCTTCTTCGATAAACAGAAAATGCCCAGGATAGCTGTAAGGGACGTTTTCAGAATGGTCTTCATTCAGGTCAAGGATCATCTCTTGGTCTCTCCATTTCTCCATATGTATTTTAGACAAAAAAATATTGTTATATAAATATACAACATACTGAAAGAGATCACAACTTTTTTATAATATGATCATATATAGAGGGTATCTCTCCAGGGCATCCTGTTTCTCCCTTTTTTGGATGCTCCTGTATTGTATACCCTTTGATATGGATCTTAAAGGTTGGTTTTTATCACAGGAGGATATGGAGAAGATGGGAAAAAAGGCGAAATGGATGATCACGGCAGGGTGTTTTCTGGGTTATTTTTTATTTGGGGCTATCGACAATATGAAAGGAGCCACGCTCCCGGCCTTATCCCGAGATATGGGATTTGCCCATTCGACGGCAGGCATGCTCATATGCAGTGAATACACCGGTTTTTTCCTGGCGACGTTTTTGGCGGGTCTGCTCTCCGATCTGTGCGGGAAGAAGGTCACGCTCATAGCAGCGGGGCTTTCTCTGCTCCTGGGTGTGACTGGTTATGCAAGGTCTTCCAGCCTTCTGTTATCCCTTGGGTCGATCTTTCTCATAGGACTGGGGCTTGGGGCGTTGGAACTGGGCGGGAGCGATATCCTCTCGGGACTGTGGGGCGCGCGCAGCGGCCGGTACCTGAATCTCTTGAATGCGTGTTACGGCCTGGGAGCCATCCTCACCCCGGCGGCAGTGGGGTATCTGTTGGGAATGGGGATCTCCTGGCGGAGAGTTTACCAGTATAGTTTATTTATCATATTGCCGATCACGCTGTATTTTATTATAATGAAGTATCCAAGAGGAGAGAAAAAGGATGGACGGTCGGAGAAGATCGGTCTGAAAGGGCTGCTCCCGGTCATCGCCCACAGGAAAGTCTTACTGATGTATGTGGTGATCTTTGCATATGTGGCGGCGGAGATCGGGGTGGCTACATGGTTCATGGGGTTTCTGCAGGAGGACAAGATGATGTCGGCGGCGGGCAGCTCGATCTGTTTCTCGGTCTATTTTGTGGGGATGACCGTGGGACGTCTGGCGGGCAGTCTGTTTGTGGATCGGGTGGGGCATATGGAGAGCTTGCTGCTCTTTACGATGATCGCGGCCCTGTCTTTGGCCGGGGGGATCTTCGGCCCTCCATCCATGGCATTCTTATTGGTCTTTACAGGTTTTGGGTTTTCGATCATTTTTCCCACATCCACAACGGTGGTCTCCGGGATACCCTCCAAAAACCCCGGTACGCTGCTCGGGTGTTTTTTTGCCATGGGGGGTCTGGGAGGGATGGTCGGCCCTTATCTGATAGGGATCGTGGATGATGTGTTTGGCCTGCGGGCGGGCATGGCCGTCAACCTTGTGTTTTGCGTGATAGTCATGGCTGCGCTGCTGATCAAAATGAGAGAAAAGGGGGACGAGAAAGATGGATATCTACGAAAAGATGCACAGCGGGGAACTCTATGACCCTATGCAGGGGGGACTGGTGGATCTGCAGACACGCTGTCTGGAAAAACTTTACGATTACAATAGGACCCGGCCGTCGGAAAAAGAGAAGAGGGAACAGCTGCTCAAGGAGATGTTTGCCCAGATCGGGGAGGGATGTTATATAGAGCCTCCTTTTCATGCAAATTTTGGCGGACGCCATGTCTATTTTGGAAAACATGTCTACGCGAATTTTAATCTGACGTTAGTGGATGATACCTATATCTATGTGGGTGACTATACCATGTTTGGGCCGAACGTCACAGTGGCTACAGCGGGGCATCCGATCTTGCCGGGATTGCGGGAAAAAGGGTATCAGTACAATTTTCCTGTACGCATTGGGAGGAACTGCTGGATCGGGGCAGGTGCCGTGATCGTGCCGAGGGTCACCATAGGGGATGATACAGTCATAGGGGCTGGGAGTGTGGTGACGAAAGATATCCCGGGCGGTGTGGTGGCAGTGGGGGATCCCTGCAGGGTACTCCGGAAGATCGATGAGCATGACAGGGAGTATTATTTTAAAGACAGGAAGATCCATATGGAGAGCATCTGAAAATGACCGGCGGGCAGGTAAGATCTGTCAGCCGGTCAGGTTTGTTTATCTCGCGGGAGTATGGTACAATGTAGGTAAGCAGTCAATGCGTAAATGAAGGAGAGGCTTGGTAATAAACATGAGCGGATACGTTATCAAAGTAACGGCTGAAGATACATCCCCTCCGGTCTGGAGGCGGATCACGATCCCGGAGAAGATCAGTTTCGGGGATCTGCACAGGATCCTCCAGGTCGCTTTCGGCTGGGAGGGTCAGCGGCCGCACGCTTTTACATTTTCTCAGGATACGGTGCGTGTGACAGATGAGAGGGCGTTGGAGAGGGGTGATCTGCCGGAAGATGGATCTCAGGTGGACGATTTTATCTACATAAACAAATGGATACGTTACACGTATGATCTGGGGATGGATCGGAAATATAAGATAATACTGGAAAAAGTACAGGAAGATTATGATCTGCGTTCTGCCACCATCGTGAGGGCAAAAGGGGAGGATCCCGGGGGCGGGGAGTTTTCGCTGGAGGGCGCGGACCGTCTGCTGGCGAAGATGGAATTTGTCCTGCCTGCGGAGGGACCGGCGCCGGTCCAGGTAAAGAGCAGGCATTCAAGGCCGTCTAAGATGGCGGGCAGGATCCGTGAATGGGGATATTTTAGCTATGGGAAGGACCGGCATGAGGAAAAGGCGGCGGCAGGCAGGAGCTGTGTGGAAGTGCTGCAGGATCTCAGCCTGCGGGAGATAAAGGATTATTGTAGATATCTGCAGATACCCACAAAGTCCAGCTGGGATAAGAAGAGGTCCGCAGAGACTGTCTATAATGAGTTCGTGCGCCATCCGGAATATCTGCTGTATGTCCTGGACGCAGAGGAATTCCAGGGATTACTGAGATTTTGTGAGAGGCCCGAGGGCAGTCTGGCATCGGGTACAGAAGAGCTTGCAGTCGATAAGTACATGGTGCTGGGACTCATGGAGGTGCATATAGCGGAGGATCCGAAGGGAAAGACAGCCTCCTACGCCCTCGCCCAGGGCGCTGGGACAGTCATCGATCTGCTAAGGGACAGGGATTGGGGGATGATCTGCCGGAAGATACGTCAGGATGGAGGGAAGATCCTGGACTGCCTGCAGGCCTATGGGATCATGGAAATAGACGCGTGTCATGATATGTGCAGGGATATCTGGGGCCTGGATCTTGAGAGGGAAGATTTTTTCCGTCTGTTGTACTGGTACGGCAGGTTTAACGGGTATATCCGGACGTTGGAGAGAGAAGGCGGGCCGCGGTATGCGATGCTGAGCGAGATCAACGTGGAGAAGTCGATGGCGCATTTTTTCCAGATCGATGAGGAGATCGGATACAGGAAGATTCTAGGGAAAGAGCTGGCAAGGCGGCAAGAAGGCATGATCTGGGCCGAAGAGTGCTGGGCGCTCTATATAGAATATATGAAAAACGTTGTGGGGCTGGAGGATGAGGAACTGAGCCTGTGGATGGAAGAACAACGTCTGGATGCCCTGTGCGGGGCGACAGCCACAGATCTGATAGAAAATGTCTGCGATGTCTTCCCGCCGGAAGTATCGGCATCCTGGGTGGAGCTTTGGCTGGCGGTGATGGATATCTGTATGGATGCGGGGCTTTTCGTGTTAAAAGGATATTCGCGCAATGGATATAAGGAACTGACAGGGAAACGGCCCGCATCCCTCCCGGTCTTTCGAAAAAGGCTGTCAAAGGATCAGATCAGTTGGGATACCCATATCTATCAGATGCCGGAAGAGATACAGTACAGGCTTTACGAGACTTATCGGATATCTTTTATACAGAGGGCGCAGGTGCAGATGGAGGATATCTTGAACGCCCTGCCGGAAGGGAACCTGGAGCTCTCCTATATGCTGGCGCTCTGCCAGATGGCCGGCGGCAGTTACAGACAGGCGCAGGATACAGTCAGAAAGGTCCAGGAGGCATATGCTGCAGCAGCTGGGGATCCCAGTCTGTCTGCCCTGTCAGAGATGATCCGGGAGCGGGAGCAAAAGAGCCTGGGCGCCACATACAGGAGAGGGATCCCCAAGATCGGGCGCAACGATCCCTGTCCCTGCGGGAGCGGAAAAAAATATAAAAAATGTTGTGGAAAAAAGGAGTAGACGTTGACTTTCTGTCTGTTTAGAGGGATAATGGTGCTACTTAAATAAAATGTTTAAAAAAGTTTTTGCTCTGAAGGAGGATCTGTTGATGGAAGGTAAGATGAAAGTCGCAGTGATGCAGGGTGTGGGAAAGATGGGTTTTGAAGAGCGGGATATCCCAACGCCTGCTGCTGATGAAGTATTGGTAAAACTGGAATACGTGGGCATCTGCGGTTCGGATCTTCATTATTATGAGGCGGGTGCCATCGGTGCGAATGTGGTAGAACCTCCCTTTGTACTGGGCCATGAACCCGGCGGTGTTGTAGTGGAAGTGGGAGAAGATGTGCAGCATCTGAAAGTGGGCGATCGGGTGGCGCTGGAGCCGGGGAAGACCTGTGGGCATTGCGAGTTCTGCAAGACAGGCAGATACAATCTGTGCCCGGATGTGGTCTTTTTTGCCACGCCTCCGATCGACGGGGTGTTCCAGGAATATGTGGCTCATGAGGCGGACCTGTGCTTCAAGCTCCCGGATAATGTGAGTACGTTGGAGGGCGCTCTGATCGAGCCTTTGGCCGTTGGGTTCCATGCGGCGATGCAGGGCGGCGCACAGGCGGGGCAGACAGCAGTCGTCATGGGCGCGGGATGCATCGGCCTGGTGAGCATGATGGCTCTGAAAGCCATGGGCGTGTCAAGCGTCTATGTGGTGGACGTGATGGACAAGCGTCTGGAAAAAGCTCTGGAATTGGGCGCGGACGGTGTGATCAATGGCAAAGATAAGGATGCTGTGGAAGAAGTCTTAAAGTACACAGGCGGAAAAGGATGTGACCTGGCCATTGAGACAGCTGGCTCCCAGGTGACAGCCGCGCAGACCATACACATGACCAAGAAAGGTGCGACGATCGTCCTGGTGGGTTACAGCGCCAGCGGGGAGATGACATTGCCCATGAGCCTGGCTCTTGATAAAGAGCTGACGTTCAAGACCGTATTCCGTTACCGCCATATCTATCCCATGGCGATCGAAGCGGTGGCTGCGGGGAAAGTCAACTTGAAAGGCATCGTCACAGATATCTTTGACCTGGATGATGTACAAAAAGGGATGGATCACAGCATCCATCATAAAGCAGATATCGTCAAAGGCGTGATACGGATCTCTAAAGACGCAAAAGGATGATCTTTTTAGAAATATCATATTTATCTTACAGGCTGTGGGAGGCCGGGTATCACCAGTTTCCCACGGCCTTATTTTAGTTGTTTTTAATAAATAATTTATTTGCAGATCCGTCTGGGAGGAGATATACTATATCTAAAGGTCGCGAGCCGTCTGTTCAGACGGATATCCCCATGGATGGATCGGAACAAATGTTGATGAAAGATATGTCTGAGGTGCAGTTTGATCGGAAGAGTGGTAGGGAAAAAATATGTCCTTCTGGAGAAGATAGGCCAGGGCGGGAGGGGCAGTGTCTATCTTGCCAGGGACTTGAAGCTTGGGAAGCAGTGGGCGGTAAAGGTGCTGGATGCAGGGGCCAGGCAGGAGGGGGCTGTATTAAAGTCTTTGGAACATCCAATGATCCCCCGGGTGGTGGATTTTCTGGAAGAACAGGGGAAGATGTGGCTGGTCATGGATCATATATCCGGCAAAAACCTGCGGGAACTGTATGGATCTGGGGATGTGTCTGCGGGCAGGATGTTGGATCTTGCTCTCGATCTGTGCCAGGTCCTCGCTTATCTGCATGGATCAAAGCCGCCTTATATCCATGGGGACCTGAAACCGGAAAATCTCATAGTGACCCCGCAGGGACGATTGTTTTTGGTGGATTTTGGTGCCGGGGCAGGCAGATACAGAGGGGCCTGCGAAGGCACGCCCAGGTACGCGGCGCCGGAACTGAGGGAGGGCAGAGTGACCTGCTGTTCTGATATCTATTCTTTTGGAAAAACGTGGAGCCTTCTCCTGGGCAGCCAGGCCGGGAGGGGGTGGAGGAGGGTTTTGGATAAATGCTGCCAGCCGTGTCCGGGGAAGCGTTATCAAAACGTGCAGGAGTTAGAGCGATGTCTGGAAAGCATGAAAAGAAGGAAAGAGAGCCGCCGGATAGTGTTTCTCTTGTCCGGTGCCCTGGCCGTCTGTGTTGTGGCGGGATATTCAGCCGGGAAAGGGCGGATGGAGGACTATGGGTCAGGGTCGCATGCGAAGGCAGGAGTGCAAAAGGAGCTATCTGGCCAGGATGAGGACAGTGGGGGACGCTTGACGAGTTTGGCGGAAGATCTGGGACGGGCTGCCGGGATACAGGAGGAGACACTCCGACAGCGGCAGCTCAGTGAGATCGTCGGGGGATTGGAAGAGCTTTACAGAAAAGCCCACCAGCGGGAGTGGGAGCTGCGCAGCGGCCTGCTGCTGGCCTGGGGGTACTGGAAGATGGGAGATACGGCGGGGGCAAAAGGCGTGTATCAGGAACTGTTGGGATCATATCCCCATTCGGGAGAGTGCTATGGTAGTTATGGCTGTCTGCTCCTGGAGACAGGCGCAGACGGGGGAAAGCTCAAACAGCTGTATGAGAGGGGCGAGCGGATGGTCTGGGATAAGGAAGGGTATAATTATCAGATATGGGTAAAACGTATAGAGGAAATGGGGGGATGATATGAAAAAAACGTGGATGTGGATCAGTCTCATACTTGTGAGCCTGGCCTGTGCGCAGCAGGTGAGGGCCAGTTTTGTAGATATGGGAGGGTTCCAGATACAGGTGGAGCAGAAAGAAGGTACAGGGGAGAGGACAGGGGCAGGAACGGAGACAGAGACAGCGATAGAGTCTTCCCCGGAAAAAGATGTTCATGAAGATCATGAAGAACAGGGAGAGGCCCCGCCTGTGCAGACAGAGACGATCCCTGTTGAGGAGGGACAGACGGGGGAAGGTGCGCAGCAGACGGAAACGCCGGAGCCTTCTTTCGGGGAATGGGAGCCGTTTTTAGAAGAGGAGACTGTGACTGCGGCACAGGAGACGGGGGTGTGGCCGTCCGTACAGCCGGAGGAGGCGGTGGGAGGAGAGATAGATCTTATGCCGGAGGAGTCCAGGATGGGAGTGATCTTACAGGAGGACAGCGGACAGGAGGCCACGCAGATCATACAGGAAGAGCCGGAGATGAGCAGGGATGTGCAGCAGGAGGGACAGGAGATGGAAGGAGGACAGGGATCTGATGGGGAGAGGACACAGGAGCAGGAGAGGAGAGACAGAAAGGCAGAAGATGAAAGGGCAGGAGATAAAAAAGGACCACCGATCCGCTTTGTCCATGAAGATCTCGCCCGTCTTTCGGACAGGGGTGACCTTGCTGTCCGGCTGGAGGGGGAGCAGGAGGTCTGTGTACTCTCCTGTGCAGTCAACCATAGGGAATCAGCTTACAGGTGGGAGGATGGCTGTATGATACCTGTGGACACATTTTTGCAAAAAGGCATGAACTGTCTTAAGATCACGGTCCTTCTCCCGGACGGCCAGGTCGTTTCCATGGATCCATGGTACTTTTCTTGCGGTGTGGGGCTGGCTGTGCTATAATCTCTTGGAACGATGTTTTTAGGAGAGGAGCATAAAATGTACCGTGCTATTTTGTTTGATCTTGATGGGACGCTGACGGCTTCGGCAGAGGGGATCACGAAGAGTGTCCAATATGCGCTGCACAAGCTTGGGATAGAGGAACCGGATCTGTATAAACTGGAGGCCTTTATCGGTCCGCCCCTGCTGGAGCAGTTCATAGAGGCTTATGGGCTGGATGAGGCGGCAGCCTGGCAGGCGGTGGGGCATTATCGGGACAGGTATGCCCAGCAGGGTATCTATGAGAATCATCCATACCAGGGGATAGGGGAGCTTTTGAAGGAATTAAAGGAGCGGGGCTATATCCTGGGTGTGGCTTCTTCCAAACCGATCGTGTATGTAAGGCAGATACTGGAGCATTTTCATCTCTTGTCTTATTTTACCGTGGTGGAAGGCAGCCAGATGGACGGTTCCCGGACCAGTAAAGGAGAGGTGATCCAGGAGGCTCTGAGAAAGCTGTGCATGGAGGAGCAGAGGGAGCAGGTCGTGATGGTGGGCGACCGCAGGCATGATGTCCTGGGAGCCAGGGAGGCTGGCATTGACTGTGTGGCGGTGTCTTACGGATATGGGAGTACCCAGGAACTGGAGCAGGCAGGTCCGGTGATGATCGCGCCGACGATCGAAGGGCTGCGGCGTTTTTTTCTGTAAACCCTCTGCCGCGGCGGGGCTGGCTCCGCAAAGTGTGGAGGGTGCTTTACCCGGTAGGGATCCATTTTGTGATCGGGGCTGTGGTGAGCCAGGCGCTGATATTGTTCCTGATGCTGACAGGCAGAGGGCTGGGCCAGGTGAGCAGGTATAGCCTGGCGGCTACAGGTGTCACAGGACTTTTGACAGTGCCCATAGCCGTATGGCTGATGAGATCGGATGAAAAGCAGGGGGGCTTTTACCGGCGCGGCAGGTTCGGGAGGCGGCTGGGTCCGGGAGAAGTGGTGTGGATGCTGCTCTTAGGCATGTCTGTCTGCCATCTGGCGAACATGCTGTTGTCCATCCTGCAGATCGCGCGTCTGTTTCCGGGATATGGTGAATTATCTGAGAGGGTCTTTTCGGATCAGGATGTGCTGTCCATGTTGTTCTGGGTGGGACTTGTA
This sequence comes from uncultured Lachnospiraceae bacterium, assembly GCA_947652925.1. GTDB lineage: Bacteria > Bacillota > Clostridia > Lachnospirales > Lachnospiraceae > MGBC164599. The sequence goes on along the minus strand of CANTEW010000007.1, from coordinate 44,581 downwards.
GCGCCTATAGCCGAGGAACTGATCTTCCGGGGGCTGGTCTTCCGCCGTCTTCTGGATGATATGCGTGTGGGCTGGGCGATCGGGCTTTCTGCTTTTTTCTTTGGGATCTACCATGGAAATGTGCTGCAGTTTCTGTATGCGGGGATCTTAGGGGCTTGTTTTGCCTATTGTTATTACCGATTGGAGAGTCTGTGGGCGCCCGTCTTGCTCCATATAGGGGCGAATTGCTGGTCCGTGGCCCTCACCCAGCTGGCCTCCGGCGGGGCGACGCCGGAGCTGGGATACGTCCTGCTCCTGGTCATGGGGGTAGAGGTGGTGATCGTGGTATTTTCCATCGTTGCTTTTTGTAAAAGATCGTGATCATCGTGATCAGAGGCACATATCCATTGGCCGGATCCATGGCTGTGTGTCTCGTGATCATCTGACGGTCTTTTGAAAAAATGATGTTTACAACAGAGGAAAAATGGTTTATAGTATCTATAATGTTTGAGAGCAAGAGAGAAAGGATGGGTTTTGGATGGAGAAAACGTTATACGACGCCCGGTTTGAGCATGATAACTGTGGGATCGGGGCAGTAGTGGATATAAAAGGGAGAAAGACCCATGGGACGGTGGTCAATGCATTGAAGATCGTTGAAAATCTGGAACATAGGGCGGGCAAAGATGCCGAAGGAAAGACAGGAGACGGTGTTGGGATCCTACTGCAGATCTCACACAAGTTTTTTTCGAAGACCTGTCAGTCCCTCGGCATTTTTTTAGGTGGAGAGAGGGATTACGGCGTGGGGATGTTTTTCTTTCCCCAGGATGAGTTAAAGCGCAACCAGGCGAAGAAGATGTTCGAGGTGATCGTGGAAAAAGAAGGTCTCACATTCCTGGGATGGAGAGAAGTGCCGACGGCTCCCGGCGTGTTAGGACACAGGGCGGTGGCCTGTATGCCCTGTATCATGCAGGGATTTATCAAACGGCCCAGGACACTGGAGAGAGGACTGGATTTTGACAGGAGACTGTATATCGTCCGCCGTATCTTTGAGCAGAGTAATGATGATACATATGTATCTTCTCTGTCCAGCAGGACGATCGCTTATAAGGGGATGTTCCTGGTGGGGCAGCTCAGGACATTTTATAAGGATCTGCAGAGCGAGGACTATGAGTCTGCCATCGCCATGGTCCATTCCCGTTTCAGCACGAACACAAACCCCAGCTGGGAGCGGGCGCATCCCAACCGGTTCATTGTACACAACGGAGAGATCAACACGATCCGGGGCAACGGGGATAAGATGCTGGCCCGGGAGGAGACGATGGACAATGGCGCGCTTGGGGATGAGTTATATAAGGTACTCCCGGTGGTGAACGCGACGGGTTCCGATTCTGCGATGCTGGATAATACGCTGGAGTTTTTGGTCATGAGCGGTATGCCCCTCCCTCTGGCGGTGATGATCACCATACCGGAGCCGTGGGCCAATAATAAGACCATGAGCCAGAAAAAACGGGATTTTTACCAGTATTATGCCACTATGATGGAGCCGTGGGACGGTCCGGCTTCCATCCTGTTCAGCGACGGAGATATCATGGGAGCTGTACTGGACCGGAACGGGCTTCGGCCATCCCGGTATTATGTGACTTCAGACGGCTATGTGATCTTGTCCTCGGAGGTGGGCGTCCTGGACATCGATCCGGCGAAGATCGTGGAGAAAGAGCGGCTGCATCCCGGGAAGATGCTCCTGGTGGATACAGTCCGGGGCAAGATGATCTCTGATGATGAAGTGAAAGAATATTATGCCGGGAAACAGCCTTACGGAGAATGGCTGGACAGCCGTCTCGTAACGTTAAGAGAGTTGAGGATCCCCAATAAGAGAGTGCCTTCCTATACGCCAGAAGAGCGGGCCAGGCTGCAGAAGTCCTTTGGTTATACGTATGAGGAATGCCGGACGTCTATCCTGCATATGGCGGAGACAGGCGGTGAAGGCATCTCAGCCATGGGAGCGGATACGCCCATCCCGGTATTGTCAGAGGGCCATGAACCCCTGTTCCACTATTTTAAACAACAGTTTGCCCAGGTGACGAACCCGCCCCTGGATGCGATCCGGGAGGAGATCGTCACGTCTACGACGGTCTATGTGGGAGAAGACGGGAACCTCCTGGAGGAACGGCCAGAGAACTGTACGGTCCTGAAGGTGGAAAATCCCATCCTCACCAACACGGACCTTCTGAAGATCAAGGCTATGAAACGCAGAGAATTCAAGGTGGAGACGATCCCCATACTATTTTATAAGAACACCAGTCTAGAAAAAGCCATCGACCGTCTGTTTGTGGAGGTGGACCGGGCGCACAGGAACGGGGCGAAGGTATTGATCCTGTCCGACAGGGGTGTGGATGAGAACCATGTGGCGATCCCCTCTCTGCTGGCCGTGTCGGCGGTACATCAGCATCTGGTGAAGACGAAGAAGAGGACGTCCCTTGCCATCATACTGGAATCCGGAGAGCCCCGGGAAGTGCATCATTTTGCCACCCTGCTGGGTTACGGTGCCTGCGCGGTGAATCCATATCTGGCCCAGGATACGATCCATGAGCTGATCGATACGGGTATCCTGGACAAAGATCCTTATGCGGCGGTGGATGATTATAACAATGCGATCCTCCATGGTATCGTGAAGATCGCGTCCAAGATGGGCATCTCCACGATCCAGTCATACAGTGGTTCCCAGATCTTCGAGGCGGTAGGGATCGCCAAAGGAGTGGTGGACAGATATTTTACAAATACGGTCAGCAGGATAGGCGGCATCACTCTGGAGGATATCGAGAGAGAAGCGGATCAGCTCCACTCGGCGGCGTTTGACCCGCTGGGTCTGGAGACAGACTTGTCCCTGGACAGCAGGGGCCGTCATAAGATGCGCAGCGGCGGGGAACGGCATCTGTATGACCCACGGACCATCCATCTCCTCCAGGAGTCTACAAAACAGGGTGATTATGCCATGTTCAAAGAGTACACAAAGCTTCTGGAGGCGGAGGAGGATCAGTGCCTCCTGCGTGATCTGATGGAGCTGCGATATCCTGAAAAGGGCGTTCCGCTGGAGGAAGTGGAGAGTGTGGACCAGATCGTGAAAAGATTTAAGACAGGGGCCATGTCCTATGGATCCATATCCCAGGAGGCCCATGAGACTCTGGCGATCGCTATGAACCGCATCCATGGAAAGTCCAATACAGGCGAGGGCGGCGAGAGTCTGGACAGGCTCTCACCGGGACCGGATGGAGAAAACCGCTGTTCCGCGATCAAACAAGTAGCTTCCGGACGTTTTGGCGTCACTTCCCGGTATCTGGTCAGCGCCCGGGAGATCCAGATCAAGATGGCCCAGGGGGCAAAACCGGGGGAAGGCGGCCATCTGCCGGGGGGGAAAGTATACCCGTGGATCGCCACCACCAGGCATTCCACCCCGGGCGTCAGCCTGATCTCACCGCCGCCCCATCACGATATCTATTCCATCGAGGACTTAGCGCAGCTGATCTATGACCTGAAGAACGCCAATCCCGATGCGGTGATCTCGGTGAAGCTTGTGGCGGAGGCTGGTGTGGGCACTGTGGCCGCAGGTGTGGCGAAGGCCGGGGCGCAGGTGATCTTGATCTCAGGGTATGACGGCGGGACCGGGGCCGCGCCGGGCAGTTCCATCTATAATGCAGGGCTCCCCTGGGAACTGGGGCTCTCCGAGACGCACCAGACCCTGATCATGAACGGCCTGCGCAATAAAGTGCGCATTGAGACAGACGGGAAATTGATGACCGGGAAGCATGTGGCCATAGCCGCTATGCTGGGAGCGGAAGAATTTGGTTTTGCTACAGCGCCGCTGATCACCATGGGATGTGTGATGATGCGTGTCTGTAACCTGGATACATGTCCGGTGGGCGTAGCCACCCAGAACCCTGAACTGCGGAAACGTTTCCGGGGGAGACCGGAGTATGTGGTGAATTTCATGCGGTTCATCGCAGAAGAACTGCGGGAGTATATGGCCAGATTGGGTGTGCGCACGGTGGATGAGCTGGTGGGCCGGACGGATCTTCTGGGCGCCAGGACAGATATCCAGGCGCAAAAAGCGAAGAAAGTGGATCTTTCCAACATCCTTTCCAATCCTTATGCGGCCACTAAACAGAAAGTGGTCTTTGACCCGAAACAGGTATACGATCTTGAGCTGGATAAGAAAACGGACCGTACGGTCCTGATGAAAAGATTCAAGGATGCTCTGGAAAACGGCCAGAAGCGCAGCACAGAGCTGGACGTGGGCAACACAGACAGGACATTTGGTACTATGTTCGGCGCGGAGATCACCAAGCGTTACGGGGACACCCTGGAGGAAGATACATTCACTGTCAAATGCCGTGGAGCAGGCGGGCAGAGTTTCGGGGCGTTCATCCCCAGGGGGCTCACCCTGGAACTGGAGGGCGACAGCAACGACTATTTCGGAAAAGGTCTGTCCGGCGGCAAACTGGTGGTCTATCCGCCCAAAGGGAGCCGCTTTCGCCAGGATGAGAATATCATCGTGGGAAATGTGGCCCTCTATGGAGCCACCAGTGGGAAAGCCTATATAAATGGTGTGGCTGGCGAGCGGTTCTGCGTGCGCAATTCCGGCGCGGTGTCGGTGGTGGAAGGCGTGGGCGACCACGGGTGCGAATATATGACCGGGGGACGTGTGGTGATCTTGGGAAATGTGGGTAAGAACTTTGCCGCAGGCATGAGCGGCGGGATCGCTTATGTGCTGGATGAGGATAACGACCTGTATACGAAGACCAATAAAGCCATGGTCTCCATCGAGAAAGTAACGTCCAAATACGATGTGCAGGAGTTAAAGACTATGATCCAGGATCATGTGGCCTGTACTGATTCTGTAAAAGGAAAACAGGTGCTGGACAGTTTCGAGGGATATCTGCCTAAGTTCAAGAAGATCATCCCGGATGATTATGACCGGATGCTGTCGGCCATCGTGAAAATGGAAGAAAAGGGCCTGAGTTCCCAGCAGGCACAGATCGAAGCGTTTTATGCAAATAAACAGGATGAGGAGGGATAAAAAGTGGGAAAGCCAACGGGATTTTTAGAGTATGGACGGGAAGTCAGCACAGAAGAAGAGCCGAAGACAAGGATCGGGCATTTTCAGGAGTTCCACACACATCTCCCTCTGGAAGAGCAAAAGCGCCAGGGCGCCAGGTGTATGTCCTGCGGCGTTCCTTTCTGCCAGTCAGGGATGATGATCGGAGGCATGGCTTCCGGCTGTCCCCTGCACAATCTGGTGCCGGAATGGAACGATGCCGTCTACCATGGAAATTGGGAGCAGGCGTACCAGCGTCTGAAGAAGACGAATAATTTCCCAGAGTTTACTTCCCGGGTCTGCCCGGCGCTCTGCGAGGCGGCCTGCGTCTGCAACCTGAACGGGGATCCGGTGTCTACAAAGGAGAATGAATATGCAGTCATCGAGACTGCCTATGAGCGGGGATATGCGGCGGCTCATCCGCCCAGAGTGCGCACCGGGAAGAAGGTGGCTATTGTGGGCAGCGGCCCTTCCGGGCTGGCGGCGGCAGACCAGCTCAACAAACGGGGCCATGAAGTGACCGTGTTTGAGCGGGACGACCGGATCGGAGGACTGCTCCGCTACGGGATACCGAATATGAAGCTGGAAAAACAGGTCGTCGACAGGAAGATACAGGTCATGGAGGAAGAGGGCGTCCGGTTCGTCACCGGTGCGGATGTGGGAAAGACCCATAAAGCCGCCGCCCTGTTAAAAGAATATGACCGGGTGATCCTGGCCTGCGGCGCCTCCACCCCCCGGGACCTGAAACTGCCGGGAAGGGATGCCAAAGGGATCTGCTTTGCGGTGGATTTCCTGAAGTCCGTCACAAAGAGCCTGCTGGACTCCGGGCTTAAGGATCAGAAATTTATCCCGGTCAAAGGAAAGAATGTGGTGGTCATCGGCGGCGGCGACACGGGGAACGATTGCACAGGGACGGCTATACGCCTGGGAGCAAAGAGCGTGGTACAGATCGAGATGATGCCTAAGGCTCCGGATACAAGGGCGGCGGATGATCCCTGGCCCCAGTGGCCCCGGGTATGCAAGACAGATTACGGCCAGGAGGAAGCCATCGCTGTATTTGGCAAAGATCCGCGGGTCTACCAGACAACGGTCACAGAATTTGTAAAAAACAAAAATGGCGACTTATGCCAGATCAGGACTGTAAAACTGGAGCCAAAGACAAACACGGATACGGGACGTGTGGATATGGTACCGGTCAAAGGGACGGAACAGGTGATGGATGCGGACGTGGTACTGATCGCGGCGGGTTTCCTGGGCTGTCAGGATTATGTGGCAAAAGCCTTCCGGGTGGAGCTTGACGGGCGCACCAATGTGGCCACGGAGCCGGGGAAGTATGAGACGACCGTACCGAAAGTATTTACGGCGGGGGATATGCACCGGGGGCAGTCCCTGGTGGTCTGGGCGATCCGGGAAGGCCGGGAAGCGGCCAGGGCTGTGGACGAAAGCCTGATGGGGTATACCAATTTATCCGTACAGTGACCGGATGCGTCCCATGTCGACTTGAAACAATGCCGGCGGGATGAGTGAGATATGTTGATGAGATGAGCGAAAGATGATACAGACATATAAAATTTGGAGGGATCAGAAATGGCAGCAGAGAGATATGACTTGAATAAGCAGCTCGCACAGATGTTAAAAGGCGGTGTGATCATGGATGTGACGACTCCGGAGCAGGCGAAGATCGCGGAAGGAGCCGGGGCCTGCGCGGTCATGGCCCTGGAGCGTATCCCGGCAGATATCCGGGCCGCGGGCGGCGTGTCCAGGATGAGCGATCCGAAAATGATTAAAGGGATCCAGGAAGCCGTCTCGATCCCGGTGATGGCCAAGTGCCGAATCGGGCATTTTGTAGAGGCACAGATCCTGGAGGCGATCGAGATCGACTATATTGACGAGAGCGAAGTGTTGTCTCCGGCAGACGATGTGTATCATATTGATAAGAGGCGGTTTAAGGTACCTTTTGTATGCGGGGCGAAAGATCTGGGGGAAGCGCTCAGACGGATCAGTGAAGGCGCTTCTATGATCAGGACGAAAGGGGAGCCGGGAACGGGTGACGTGGTCCAGGCGGTGCGGCATATGCGCAGGATGAACAGTGAGATCGGGAAAGTTGTCTCCATGCGCAGTGATGAGTTGTTCGAGGAGGCTAAGGACATGAGGGTCCCCTATGATCTGATCGAATATGTACATGTGAACGGACGGCTCCCGGTGGTAAATTTTGCAGCAGGGGGCGTGGCCACGCCTGCGGATGCGGCGATGATGATGCAGCTGGGCGCGGAGGGCGTATTCGTCGGCTCAGGTATCTTCAGATCCGGCGACCCGGAGAAACGGGCGGCTGCGATCGTGAAGGCGGTGACAAATTACCAGGACAGTAAAGTCCTGGCAGAGATCTCGGAGGACCTTGGGGAAGCCATGGTCGGCATCAATGAGCAGGAGATAGAACTCTTGATGGCGGAGAGGGGCAAATGAGATGAAGATCGGGATACTGGCCGTGCAGGGAGCTTTCATAGAACACCAAAAGAAGCTGGAGAGCCTTGGGGCGCAATGTGTGGAGATCCGCCAGAAGAGCGATCTGGAACGGGTATCTGACGGCCTGGTACTGCCGGGAGGAGAGAGTACCGTACAGGGAAAACTCCTCCGGGAACTGGATATGCTCGGCGATCTGAGATCCAGGATCGAGGGCGGCCTGCCCGTGCTGGCCACCTGCGCCGGACTGATCTTGCTGGCAAAGGAGATATCCAATGATGACCATGTGTATCTTGGGACACTGCCTGTGACGGTGGAGCGCAATGCCTACGGCAGGCAGCTGGGCAGCTTTCGCACAGTCCGGGAGATGGAGTATGTGGGACAGGTGCCGATGGTCTTCATACGTGCGCCTTATATCAAAACGGTGGGAAAAGATGTGGAGGTCCTGGCAGAGGTTGACGGGAGGATCGTGGCAGTGAGGTATGGAAAGCAGTATGCCATGTCTTTTCATCCTGAGTTAAATGAGGACAGCAAGATCCATGAGATGTTCTTAAAGGAATGCAGACGGGAACAGCAGATATTTTAACGCTTGTTATTTTCTTTTTGTCGTAGTAAAATGAAATCTGCAGGTCCTCGTGTGTTTGAAAACACACGCAAAGGAGGATCAGGAGGTTTTATGGACGATAAGATACAGCAATTTCGATATGGCTTAAAAGACGGAGTACCGATCGGGCTGGGGTACCTGGCTGTCTCCTTTACATTCGGGATCATGGCGAAAAAGGCGGGGATCTCCACATTGGCGGCGGTGGTCATGTCCCTGACGAACCTGACGAGTGCGGGTCAGTTTGCCGCATTGGGGGTGATCCAGAGCGGCGCGCCTTTTGTGGAGATGGCGGCTGTGCAGTTTATCATCAACCTGCGGTATTGTCTGATGTCCTGTTCCCTTTCCCAGAAGCTGGACAGGGCCATGCCATTTTTTCACCGGTTTCTGATCTCCTATGGTGTGACGGATGAAGTCTTCGGCGTGTCGGCCTGCCGGGAGGGGGTCTTGAGCCCGTTTTATGCATATGGACTGATCTGTGTGGCCGTGCCGGGCTGGACGTTAGGGACGCTCTTGGGGGCCGTATCCGGCGACCTGCTCCCGGCCCGGCTCTTGAGTGCGCTGGGTGTGGCTCTGTACGGGATGTTCCTGGCGATCGTCATACCGCCGGCCAGGGGCAGCCGTATCCTGGCCGGCGTGGTGGCGGTCTCTATGGCGGCCAGTTTCCTGTTTTCGATCGCGCCAGTGCTGAGTGGGATATCCTCTGGTTTTAAGGTCATCCTCCTGACGGTGCTGATCGCTGGAGCCGCGGCGTTCTTTTTTCCGGTGGGAGAAGAGCAGAAGGGAGGGAAAGGATGATGGGACGTCCAGTCTATCTGTATATCCTGGTGATGGCGGGTGTGACGTATCTGATCCGCATGCTGCCGCTGACCCTGATCAAAAAGGAGATCAGAAATACATATGTGAAGTCGTTTCTCTATTATGTCCCTTATGTGACGCTCTCGGTCATGATCTTCCCGGCCATACTCATGGCGACTGACTCAGTCTGGTCCGGTGCGGCGGCGCTGGCAGCGGCGGCTTTTCTGGCATACCGGGGCAAAAGCCTGTTCCAGGTATCCACGGCGGCCTGTGCGGTGGTATTTATCTTAGAATGGGTGTTGGATCTTATATGATGCTGCGAAAGGGCAGGACTCTGCTTGGTAGAGTCCTGCCCTTATTTTGGGGATATATCACACTCTGAAGATAGGTCCCGATGTTCTGTGAGGAGCGCCCGCAGCTCTCTGGCGGCGACGGACAGAGGATATTGTTCATTTTCGATAAGGCATATCTCCCTGGGAGGGATCTCTTCAGTCAGGGAGAGCTGGAAGACTTCGCCTTTTTCCAGGGCGTCCCTGGCGGATATTTCCGGTATGTAACCGATTCCCAGATCGTTTTTTATCATAGGGAGGATCTGGTCAGTGGTAGCTGCCTGGAGTTCCGGGCAGAGCGGCAGGCCGTGGCGGCGGTAGAAGTTTTCGTAGGATCGGAAAGTCATCGTATCCTCTCCCAGACATATGAGCGGATGGGTGGAAAGTTCCGCCAATGTTACAGGTTTTCCTTGAAGAGCGCTGTAGGAAGGACCTCCGATCAGGATATCTCTGAACGTGAGGAGCGGGTGAGAGTGGAGGGGTCTTTCTATATCCGGCGGGGTAGCTACTACGGCCAGATCCACTTCCCCCTGTCTGGCCGACTGGATCGCCTGGGTGGTCAGATGGTTTAAGATACGGATGCGGATCTGGGGGTGGTCTTTTTTAAAACGGCGCAGGACGGGGAGCAGGAGCATGTGGAGGGCTGTCTCACTGGCTCCGATCGTCACACATCCGTCCTGCATATCAACAGATCTGGCGATCTCATTTTCGGCGGCCTGGATCCGCTCCACGGCGGCTTTCACGTGGGTATAGAGCCGCTCTCCCTCCGGGGTCAGGGAGATCCCCCGGCTGGAACGGATGAGCAGGCAGCAGCCCAGCGCGCCTTCCAGGAGTTTGATCGTCCGGGAGATATTGGGCTGGCTGCTGTGCAGTACTCTGGCTGCCTGGGTCAGGTTTTTGTATTTTGCGACGTAGTAGAAGATCCGGTAGTATTCGTAATTTATGTCCATAAGGCGCGTCTCCTGTCATATCAGATATATATGGATGAGATATCATATATATATTTTTCATATCTCTTAAAAAGGAGTATAATACTTGGAGTATGAAAAATCAATATAGATCTGGAGGGATGATAAAGTGGATAAAGATCTGAATAAAGACTTGACTGTGGGAAAGCCGGAAACGGTCTTGTGGAGGTTCTGCCTGCCGCTTTTCGGGAGCATCATCTTTCAGCAGTTATATAATATCGCCGACAGCCTGGTGGCGGGGAAATTTATCGGGGAAAATGCCCTGGCCGCTGTGGGGAACAGTTATGAGGTCACATTGATCTTCATCGCATTTGCTTTTGGGTGCAACATCGGGTGTTCGGTCATCGTGTCCCAGTTGTTTGGAGCGAAAAAATACAGCCATATGAAAACGGCTGTATATACGACGCTCATCTCCAGCGGGGTCCTGTGCGCAGTCCTGATGTTGTTTGGGTTTATCTGCGGCGGGGGACTCCTGGGGCTGATCCACACGCCGCAGGAGATCTGGGCGGACTCCAGGCTGTATCTGGATATCTATATCCTGGGACTCCCGTTTTTGTTCTTTTATAATATCGCCACAGGGATATTCTCTGCCCTGGGGGATTCCAGGACTCCTTTTATCTTTCTGGCCGTCTCGTCCACGTCGAATATCGCGGCGGATATCTTGTTTGTGGCCGGGTTCCAGATGGGGATCGCGGGGGTTGCCTGGGCGACCTTTCTGTGCCAGGGCGTCAGCTGTGTGCTGGCTGTGGGGGTGGTGTTGAAGAGGCTCTCTGCCATCCCTTCGGATGGGAGAGCGGATATATTTTCTTTCTGGATGTTCAGGAAGATCGGGGGGATCGCAGTCCCCAGTATCTTCCAGCAGAGTTTTATCTCTATCGGGAATATCATCATCCAGGGTGTGATCAATGACTGCGGCGTGGGTGTGACCGCCGGATATGCGGCGGCTGTCAAACTGAATAACCTGGTGATCACTTCATTTACCACGCTGGGGAATGGGATGTCCAATTACACGGCGCAGAATATAGGGGCGGGTATCCTGCCCAGGGTGCGGGCTGGGTTCCGGGCGGGTGTGAAGATGATCTGGCTGCTCTGTCTGCCGATCGTGGCCTTGTACCTGTCCTGCGCAGAGGGGCTGGTGGCCTTTTTTATTAATGAGCCTTCGGAGCTGGCCCTGTCCTCCGGAGTGCAGTTCCTCTATATCGTGTCTCCATTTTATTTTGTGGTGTCGTTAAAATTAGTGGCTGACGGGGTGCTGCGGGGCGCGGGGGAGATGAAAAAGTTTATGGCCGCGACTTTTACGGATCTGGTCCTGCGTGTGGTGTTCGCGGGGATACTCGCCAGGGGTATGGGGTATCTGGGTATCTGGTGCGCATGGCCCATAGGCTGGTCCGTCGCTATGGCATTGTCTGTCTATTTTTACAGGTCTGCTCTGCCGCCCGTATCCGGGACGGAAAAAACTTGACAGGCAGAGGGAGGCAGAGCGATGAGCCGGAAGAGAAGAGCGGTCATTGGAGCGGCTGTCGCTGCGGACGGGTTTTATGTTGGAGAGTGTGATGTTGGTCTTTCTAAATTTTCAGATGAGATGTTAAAAAGATCGGATCTTCCTGTCACACGGACGGAAAAAACTTGTCTAATTATATATACGGATAAAACCTTGTTTTGGAGTGCTGCAAGGTTGGGCAGCCGGAAGTCCGGTTCCTTTTGTATCTCCGTATAAAATACGATCTGCACTCCAGAAAAGAGGGATCATGGATCAAGTTACAAACGGAGGATCATTGGATCTGATCAAAAAAGCCACAGCCGGGGATAAGGAAGCGCTGGAGACTGTCCTTGTCAGCGTACAGGATCTGATCTTCAACCTTTCCCTGCGTATGCTGGGGACCTTCCCGGATGCGGAGGACGCCACACAGGATATCCTGGTGAAGCTCATCACGAACCTTTCCTCGTTTAAGGGGGAGAGTTCTTTCACGACCTGGGTGTTCAGCATCGCGTCCAATCATCTGAAAGATCACAAAAAACATATGTTTGCGAAGTTTCCTCTCAGCTTTGAGTTTTACGGGGACGATATCAAAAACGCGGATATCAGTGATGTCCCGGATCTGACCCAGGATGTGGAACAGGCGATCTTAGCGGAGGAACTCAAGCTCTCCTGTACCAACGTGATGCTGCAATGTCTGGACGCGGAGAGCCGCTGTATCTTTATCCTGGGCACCATGTTCAGGGTGGACAGCAGGATCGCCGGAGATATCTTGGGGATGACGCCGGAGGCATACCGCCAGCGCCTATCCAGGATCCGCAAGAAGGTGGCGGATTTCTTAAAGGAATACTGCGGCGAGTACGGAAACGGAACGTGCCGCTGTGCAGACAGGGTCAACTATGCGATCAAGAACCACAGGATCCATCCGGCACAGCTTTATTTTACAAAAGCTGTACCGAAGGAGATGCAGGAGGTCAAAGATGCCATGGAGGAGATCGATGGGATATCCCATGAATTTTCTTTCTGCAAGACTTATCAGTCTCCGGGGAGTCTGAAGAGATTTATTGAAGATTTCCTGGATGGTCCATCTTTTTCAGTTGTAGGGAATGCATAGCAGCAGGAGACTTTTCACTTTTTCCTGCCCACGACCGCACCCAGGATCATGTAAAAGGCCGCGAATGATACACCCGCTACAGGCCAGATGATCCACGATCTGTGCCAGTTGCCTATATACAGGCTGACGCCGATATAGACGGCCACGATGATGCACCAATACGCTCCGGCAAAAAAGGAGGTCCGCCGGGCCACTTCCTTTTTTTCGGGCGTATGGTCACCGATCTGGAGTACTTTGTCAAAGCTCCCGTTGATCGATCCTGCCCACACGAACAGGAATACGCCCACGGCGACAAAGCACAGGAGCAGAGGTATACAGACGATGGCAGCGATGCGTTCATCCCTGGATCCGAAGAGCAGCAGAGGCACAACGCCGAGGATGCACAGCGTCACCCCGATGGTGATGCATTTGCGGAAAGTGGCGGCAAATCCTTCTTTGCGCTTTTCTACGATCCCAGCCACGCCGTACAACAGTGTAAAAGGTTCTTTTTCCATATATCCGTATTTTTCCAGGCGCATCCCATTGGAGATCAATATTGCTATACCCACGGCGACCATGAGCAGCAAGACTGTGGTGCCCAGGCTGCCGGCCATATCGTCAGATATCCTGTTTCCCCTGCCGTACTCGGACAGACCTCCCAGCAGGAGCAGACATATGGGCGAAAGGATGCAGCAGGATACGCCGCAGGCGATCTTCGACGCTGTCTTCCGGGTCAGATCCAGAAACTCGGTGGCCTCTTCCAGGGTAACGCTGCGCAGAGAGTCTGTCTCCTCTTTTTCCCTGACAATGGGAGGGACCTCCTCCAGTTCTTCGATCTCTTCTTTTAATAGATAATCCGTACTCACTCCGAACAGACTGCTCATACGTATGATCTTGTCCAGGTCTGGGATAGAGGCTCCGCTCTCCCATTTTGACACCGACTGCCGGGAGATCCCCAGCTGGGTGGCCAGTTCTTCCTGGGACCATGCTCTCTGCTTTCTCAAACGGATGATCTTTTCTCCTAATAACATATACCTATCCTTCTTTCTTTCATTTTGTCATGGATATCCGGGCAAGCCCGGACATCCGTTTTCTCGATATCGATATATGTATTTTAGCATAAAGACCGGTTGACAACCACCAAGTGCGCTTGAAGATCCCGCAACTGCCAGTTGCTTTTTACTTTTTGGCGGCTTCATCGATGGGGGTGCCTTCGCCCATCACTTGGATGACCACGGCTTTCGAATCTTCCAGGTGGAACATCATCAGTTTGTGGCCTGTTTCATCATTATAGACTTCTTTCAGGTTTGGCATAGCTTCCAGAGACGCTGCTGCATATTTGGGGTCAGTCTCAAACACGGCTCTTCCTGTATAGCGCAGCCATTCTCCATTGGGCTTACAGGCGGCGATCTCAACGAGCGGGTTGGCCTTGAGCTGCGCATACACGTCTTTGAAGTCCCCAACGCTGAAGATGACTTTGCCATCCATCTCAAGATGCGCGCCCAGGGGACGCAGCTTTGGCTGGTCGCCGTCTACAGTCGCCAGAAAGAATACACCTGCTTCTGTCAAAAAATCGTTTAAACTACTCATGTTCATGTACCATCCTTTCACTTTGGTGATTTATATGATAAAATAAATATATCACGTCAAAAAGGATAGTCAAGTAGGCAGGATATCTTGACCTGGTAAGAAAAGTCTGACCATTGAGAGTGGCAGGGGAGGGGATATGCACAGAGATTGTAAGATGTATCAGGCGCTTTTGCAGTCAGGGGACGCAGATATCATACCAGAGAGGCTGTGCCGTTGTCCGGAGTTTTGTCCGGTGGATGATGCTATGTTTATCTTTGAAGGAAAATGGAATGTAAAAGTCCTCTATGTATTGTTTGTTTTCGGCAGGATGCGGTTTGGTGGACTGCAAAAAAGGATCGACGGCATTTCTAAGACGATGCTGTCTTCTACGTTGAAAATGCTGGAAGAACACGGGCTGGTGATCCGCGAGCAGTTCAATGAAGTACCGCCGCATGTTGAATATTCGTTGACAGAAGGCGGAGAAGCGCTGAAAGGTGTTTTTGTGGAGATCGCCCGTTGGAGCAGTAAATATCTAAAGTAAAAGTTGGAGGTATGTATTGATGGAGAAGTCAACAAAACAGATCGCAGAGAGTTTTCAGTGTAACTATACCATATTTGAGAGAGGGACAGACCCGGAAGAGGTAGAGCAGGCCTACAGGGCGGCATTTGAGGCCGGGAAAGAAGGGGGTTTTTATCCGGCGGTCCTTTTGCTGGATGAGTGCGCGGTGGAATGGCTGCAGGAGGTCGCCAGGGATGGCTATGACAAAGAGCAGATCATCGCCGGGTGCGGGGATGATGGAAAGAGCCTGTTAGATGAACGTTTCAGGGATCATATGGAGGATCTTCTGGAGGATATGGGAGAAGAGAGTCTGGATGCGTTCATTGGAGATGAGACAGAAGGAGATGAGCTGGATCATTTTATAGGATATATCTCATTTGGCGACGGGATGCTGGAGGCGGACGCACTGCTCCTGGAGATCCCGGTGGAGCATCCGTGGGAAGTGATCGGATACCTGCCCATGGGCGGATGGAATGAATGTCCGGCGCCGGAGGAGATGATCGCCATATGTAAATATTGGTATGAGAGATATGGAGCAGTCCCGGCGGTGTTTACCCACGATGTGATGGAATTTTATGCACCTTTGGGATTGAACGGGGTGGATGCCCTGGAGGCGGCGAAAGAACAGTATGCGTTCTGTACAGACCGTGTGGAGCAGGGGACGCGGACGTATAAGATATCTGAGCTGGCGGCAGGACTTGCAGGATCTACGGTATGGTATTTCTGGTGGGATTGATAAAAAGCCTGAAAAATCCCATGATCGGTAAAAAATCGACTTTGATATCTGGCGGATCATGTAGTAGAATATATCAAAATGAATAAAAAATGGGAGGCATATCAGATGTTGACATTTAAAGAGACGATCGAGAAGATCAAACCCCTGGACAGCGTTTCCATGGAAGCAGCCCGGACACGCTGGGATCATATCGCTCATCCGCTGCACAGCTTAGGCCTGATGGAGGATCTGGTGGTGCAGATAGCCGGGATCAGCCGCGGCCAGGATATACATATTGGGAAGAAGGCGTTAGTCTCCATGTGTGCGGACAACGGAGTGGTGGAAGAAGGCGTGACGCAGACAGGGCAGGAGATCACTGCCCTGGTGGCGGAGAATTTCCTGAAGGGGCAGGCCATATCCAGTCTGTTCTGTAAACAGGCAGGGGCAGAACTCATCCCGGTAGACATCGGTATGGTGGTGGATACACAGGTCACCAGGAAGAAGGTGGCCTATGGGACGAAAAATATGGTAAAAGAGCCGGCTATGACTTATGAGCAGGCCGTACAGTCCATCGAGGTGGGCATCCAGATGGCGGAGGAGCTGAAAGAAAAGGGCTATCAGATCTTGGCTACCGGGGAGATGGGTATTGGCAATACGACTACCAGCAGCGCCATGGCGACGGTCCTGCTGGACCGTCCGGTGGAGGATGTGACCGGAAGGGGCGCTGGACTGTCCAGCGCGGGTCTGGAGAAAAAGATCTGGGCGATCCGCCAGGCGATCGGTCTGCACAAGCCGGACCCCAGCGACCCGGTGGATGTGCTGGCAAAGGTGGGCGGCTTCGATATCGGCGGGATGATGGGCGTATTCCTGGGCGGCGCGGCCCTTGGCATCCCTGTGGTGATCGATGGATTCATCTCAGGGGTGGCAGCGCTGGCGGCTGCGGGGATCTGTCCCCAGGCCAGGGACTATATGATCCCATCCCATGTCTCCCAGGAACCAGCGGCACATATGATCTTGGAAGCTCTGGGGAAAGAAGCGTTTTTGCACGGTCATATGTGCCTGGGTGAAGGTTCGGGAGCTGTGGCTCTGTTCCCGCTGCTGGATATGGCTGTGGGTGTGTACCAGAAAATGAGTACGTTCTGCGATATCAATATGGAAGAGTACAAGCTTTTGGATTAGGAGGGACACATAGGACATGCTGACAGTGGTCACAGGAGGCAGCGGCAGCGGCAAATCTGCCTATGCGGAGGATCTGCTCCTTTCATATGGGCCGGGAGAGCGCATTTATATCGCGACGATGTTCCCGTTTGATGAAGAAAGTCATAAACGTATCGCCCGGCATAGAGATATGCGCAGAGATAAAGGGTTTAAGACGGTGGAATGTTATACAGGTCTTGATAAACTGGATATCCCCTCCGACGCCCATGTACTCTTGGAATGTATGTCAAATCTGGTGGCGAATGAGATGTTCCAGGAGGGCGGCGCAGGCGGGCAGGTGGTAGGAGCTGTCATAGATGGGATCCGGGCGCTGCAGAGGTCGGTTGCTCAGATCTGTGTGGTGACAAATGAGATCTTCTCCGGCAGCCAGTCTTATGATGGAGAGACACGGCTGTATCAGGAGAACCTGGGAGCGATCAACTGCCGGATCGTAGAGATGGCGGATGTTGCGGTAGAGGTGGTCTATGGGATCCCTCTTTATATCAAAGGAAAGGGGGAGAAGGTCTGATGGGCGCGTTATGGAACAGTTTTAAGATCGCTTTTTCCATGTATTCGAAAGTCCCCATGCCGTCGGCACCCTGGGATAAGGAGAATATGCGTTATGTCATGTGCTTCTTCCCGTTGATAGGCGTGGTGGCAGGCGGCCTGACTGTGGGATGGATGGCGCTGCTGAGGATCCTGCATCTGGACGGAGGCGGTTTTGGCCTGGGGGCTGTTGTGTTTGTGCTGATCCCGGTGGCGGTCAGCGGCGGGATCCATCTGGATGGTTTTCTGGACACTTCTGACGCCCTTGGGTCCTGGCAGGAGCCGGAGAAAAGGCTGGAGATATTGAAGGATTCCCGGGCGGGGGCTTTTGCGGTCATCATGGGCTGCGTGTATTTTTCTCTGAGCCTGGGCGTCTACACTACGTTGCAGGATACAGCTTTGGCGGTCTGGCGGGACGGCAGTTTCACAGATATGAGGATCTTATTCCAGCTGGCCTGTATCTACGTGTTCTCCAGGGCGCTGAGCGGCCTGGCGATCGTGACCCGGCCCATGGCGAAGGATACAGGTCTGGCTGCGGCTTTTTCTGATGGAGCGCAGAAAAGGACGGTGGCCGTCACGATGGTATTGTATCTGATCTTCGTGGGCGCGGCGATGTTGATGCTGGATCTTATACCTGGGATCATCTGCCTGTTGGCGGGATCCATGGTCTATGGCTATTACTGTGTCATGGCGCAGAAGAAGTTCGGCGGTATCACAGGGGATTTGGCCGGATGGTTTGTGCAGGTGGAGGAGCTGGTCATGGCGCTCACGCTGACGGTGGCTGTTTTGTATACAGGAGGTGGATGATGGAATTGATCGTAGGCGGTGCATACCAGGGGAAATGGAGATACGCACAGGAGAGATTTCCCCATATCGTCTGGGCAGATGGTGAGACTTGTACATTAGAGGGACTGCTCCAGGCAGAGGGCGTGTATCGTTTCCATATTTTTTTGGACAGGCAGATGAGACAGGGGGAGGAGGTGCTAGATCTTCCGGGGCTCATCATGGAACAAAATCCCGGTCTAGTGATCGTATCGGATGAAGTAGGCTACGGGGTCGTCCCTGTAGATGCCCATGAGCGGGCTTTTCGCGAGGCCGTGGGCCGTGTCTGCTGTCAGCTGGCCCAGAGTGCAGACAGGGTCCATCGGGTGGTCTGCGGGATAGGGACGGTGATCCGGGATGCTTAGGCTTGTACTCTTGCGCCATTCTTTTACGGAGGGGAATCTAAAGAAGCGTTATATAGGGACCACAGACGAGCCTCTTTGCCCGGAAGGGATCCGTTTTCTCAGAGAACATTTTTATCCGGAGGCGAAACATGTGTTTGTCAGTCCCATGCGCCGGTGCGTGGAGACGGCCCGGCTGCTCTATCCGCATATGTCCTTTCATATCATAGAAGAACTGGCGGAATGTGATTTCGGGGATTTTGAAAATAAAAATTACCAGGAATTATCCGATAACCCGGATTACCAGAGATGGGTGGACAGCGGCGGGACGCTCCCCTTCCCCCATGGAGAGAGCCGTGAGGCGTTTAAGTGGCGCAGCCTGAGCGGATTCCAGAGGGTAGTGTATTTCTGCCTGAATCATGGGGCGAGGTCTGCCGCGGTGGTCACCCATGGCGGGAACATCATGAATATCATGGAAGAATATTCTTATGTCAGAAAAGAATATTATCAGTGGCATGTGGAAAATGGCTGCGGCTATGTGGTGGAGATCGAGGAGGATCTGTGGAAGTCCAACAGGGAAGAATTCCGTCTGATGGCCAGGATCCCTCATATCCCTTCGTGAGATAGTCTCAAGAAAAGGAACAGACCCTTCCGGATCAGTTGTCCGGGGGCCTGTTTTTTTTAATCTGTATGGAGGGCGGCGGCCCATTCTTTTTCTTTAAAGCCTGTCAGGACAAGATCTTCTCCTATCAGGAGAGGGCGCTTCACCAGCATCCCGTCGGTGGCGAGGAGAGCATACTGTTCTTCTTCGCTCATATCTGCCAGCTTATCTTTTAATCCCATTTCACGATAGATCATCCCGCTGGTGTTGAAAAATCTCTTTAAGGGCAGACCGCTGCGCTGATGCCATTCTTTCAGCTCTTTGGCTGTGGGGTTTTCATCTTTGATATGGCGTTCCGCGTACTCTGCCTGGTGTTCATCCAGCCATTTTTTGGCTTTTTTACAGGTGGTGCATTTTGGGTATCCTATAAATAACATATGATCTCCTCCGTAGTTTGGTCACAGGCATTATATCACGAGGGGGTCATGGATGCAAGATATACAGAGCATTTCATGGATCTTGGCGGAGTCTGTAAAAATATTGACAGAATGATATCTTATGGTAGAATATTATTTGGATGATCTGGATATTAAGAGTGTATCTGAAGAGATGATATTGTATAGATCATATAGATCATAGGACTCTGACTACAATGCAGACAGGAGAAAAGAGGTGATACATCATAAGGATAGATGGATCAGGACAAGAAGAAGTCTTCCGCTATTTTGCACAGATCGCTGCCATCCCCCATGGCTCGGGAAATACCGGGCGGCTGGAACAGTACTGTATGGATCTTGCCACGGCATGCGGGCTGCGCTCTTATCAGGATGACTATGGAAATGTGATGGTGTTCAAGGACGGTTCCCCCGGTTATGAGGAAAGTCCGCCGGTCATCCTGCAGGGGCATTTGGATATGGTGTGCGAGAAAGAGCCGGGCTGTCCTCTGGATATGGAAAAGGAAGGCGTCAGACTCCTGACGGACGGGTCGTATGTGTGGGCGGATGGAACGACCCTGGGCGGAGATGACGGCATCGGGGTCGCTTATATCTTAGCACTCCTGGCGTCTGAGGATATCAGCCATCCGCCGCTGGAGGCGCTCTTTACATGTGATGAGGAGGTGGGCCTGCGCGGGGCGCGGATGCTGGATGCTTCCCGGCTGAAAGGCAGATATCTGATCAATATCGATTCCGAGGGAGAGGGGATATTGACGGTGGGCTGTGCCGGGGCTGTACGGGTGTATTGTCAGATCCCGCTCTCATCCTGCGCGGCCAAAGGCAGCGCGGCGATCGTGAGGGTCGGGGGTCTGCGGGGCGGTCATTCGGGTGTGGACATTGATAAAAACAGGCAAAATGCTATAAAGATCCTGGGGCTTTTGCTGGATACCCTCCATGAGGCGTATGGGATCCGTGTGGCTTCTGTCTGTGCAGAGGGAAGACCAAATGTCATACCGCAGGCGGCGGGAGCCGTCGTCTGTTTTGATCCGGCAAAAGGGGCGGATATCCGCCAGTGTGTCAGATCCTTTTCGGAGCGGATGCAGAAAGGATATGCTGCTGCGGATCCGGATGTTTTTGCGGCTATAGAAGAGACATGTCTTCCGGCATGTTGCCTGGATGGGGCTGGGACCGAGACTGCGATCTTTTCGCTGCTCCAGGCCCCGTCCGGTGTGTATGCCATGGATCCTGATATCCCGGGGATGGTCAGGACCTCCCTGAACCTTGGCAGTGTACAGTTGGGGACGGATATGCTGGAGCTGGCTTTTATGATACGTTCCAATACGGATCTTGGCAAACATATCCTGGTACGGCAGCTGACCAGGCTGACAGAGCGTTTAAGAGGGACCATACGGCTGTTGGATGATTATCCTGCGTGGGAATACAGCCGGAATTCTGTCCTGCGGGACAGGATGGTGCAGGCGTACCAGGATGTATACGGGGACATGCCTGCAGTCTGCTCGATCCACGCCGGATTGGAGTGTGGCATCTTGTCAGAGAAGCTGCCGGGGGTGGAGATGGTATCCTTTGGGCCGGATATGGAGAATGTCCATACTCCCATGGAACGTATGAGTGTGCGCTCAGTGGAGCGCTGCTGGAGATACCTCGTACATGTGCTGGAGTTATTGAGATGATCATGATAAAAAGGAGAAAAAAGAGATGATCCAAGATGGTTTTTGCTACATTGCAGCGCTGGTCTTCATCGCTGCGATACTGATCAACTTGCCGAAGATGTTTACCGGGGAGACCGCCCAGAAGATCTTCAACTTTGCGCCGCCTATCGTACTGATCTATCTGGGGCTCATGATCTTGTGTACAGTCCGTCTGTGGGACCTTGAGGCGACTGCAGATACTTACAGCGCATTGAAAAATCCGCTTCTTTATGCGATGCTGTTCATCATGCTGCTGCGCTGCGATCTGAAGAAGATCATCAAGCTGGGGCCGAAGATGCTGATCGGATTTTTCTGTGCCACGATCTCCATCGGCCTGGGTTTTGTCATTTCTTATGCCATCTTCCACGGCGCTTTAGGTGAAGGGAGCTGGAAAGCGCTGGGAGCCCTGTGCGGGAGCTGGATGGGCGGAGGCGGCAATATGCTGGCTATCCAGGCGGCTCTGGATGTTGACGAGGGGACGATGGCCTATGCGCTGGTGATGGATTCCATCTGTGCGACTTTATATGTGATGTTTTTATTGTGGGCGATCGGATTTTCAGCGAGGTTCAATAAATGGACAAAGGCGGATACCAGAGTCATTGACGAAGTGGGGCAGGCGCTGGAGGCGGAAGCACGTGCGAATACAAAACCACTGACCTGGCAGAATATCAGTATCCTTCTGGGCAGCGGCCTTCTGGTGTCGGCGTTATCCCAGAAGGCAGGCGACAGTATCGCCGCAGTGCTGCCGTTCTTGGATAAAGCGACCTGGACCGTACTGATCGTCACTGTGCTGGGTGTTGGTCTGGCAATGACGCCTTTCGGTAAGATCAAAGGTACAGAGGAGATCTCGAATGTACTCTTATATATCGTCATCGCCCTGATCGCTTCGCGTGCAGATCTGGCGAGTATGGGCAATGCACCTGTGTGGCTGCTCTCCGGCGCGTTTATCCTGGTGTTCCACGTTGTCATCATGGTGATCCTGGCAAAAGTGCTGAAGATGGATATCTTCACCTGCTGCGTGGCTTCGCTGGCGAATATCGGCGGCACGGCGACTGCACCAGTGTTGGCTGGTACATACAGCAGCGCGCTTGTCCCTGTGGGTATCATCATGGCGCTCTTGGGGTATGTGGTCGGTACGGGCGGCGGCCTGGCAGTGGCGCAGATGATGAGTCTTTTTGGTTGATCGGTGTTGGGCAGAAACATGGACGGGACATGTTTCTGCCTGATCTGTCTTGCAGACAAAAACAAGGGGACTCATCACAAAAAGTACATATTTATCTGTTATATTTAGCGATGATAGAGAAAGCAGTCTGCAGGAGGAAAGGGTCATGGAACAGTTGAAGATACTGGTGGTAGATGATGAGAGCAGGATGAGGAAATTGGTCAAAGACTTTCTGGTCAAGAAAAATTTTCAGGTAGTCGAAGCGGAGAATGGTGCGGAGGCTGTGGATATCTTTTTTGAGGAAAAGGATATCGCGCTGATCATCCTGGATGTGATGATGCCCAAGATGGACGGGTGGGAAGTGTGCCGGGAGATCCGGCAGTATTCCAAAGTCCCGATCATCATGCTGACAGCCCGGGGGGACGAGCGGGACGAACTCTTGGGATTTGAGCTGGGGGTGGACGAATATATCTCCAAGCCGTTCAGTCCGAAGATCCTTGTCGCACGGGTGGAGGCGATCCTAAGGCGGAGCAATCCCACAGGCCAGGAGAAGAATCTGGAGGCAGGAGGGATCTGCGTCAACAAGTCTGCCCATCAGGTGACCCTGGACGGCAGTCCGGTGGACCTCAGTTACAAGGAATTTGAACTTTTGGCGTATTTTGTGGAAAATGAAGGCATCGCCCTCTCCAGGGAGAAGATCTTAAATTCCGTATGGAATTACGATTACTTTGGGGATGCCCGGACCATCGATACCCATGTAAAGAAACTGCGCAGCAAAATGGGAAAAAAAGGAGAGTACATTAAGACAGTATGGGGCATGGGATACAAATTCGAAGTGGAAAGATAAAACATTCTCTCCGGAACCAGATCGCGCTGATCTTCATCGGCATGACACTTTTGTCGGTAGCCGCCATTGCCGTGATCAATGGTTTTTTCCTGGCAGAATATTATATTGCCCGGAAGGCGGATGTGCTGAAAGGAGCATATGATGATCTGGGCACTTTTGATATTGAGCTGGAGAGTTCAGGGGCAGCGGACATGGGCCAGGTGTCGGTGCCGGTGGATCTGAAGAAGTCGTCGATGGAAAACAATCTGACCTGGATCATCACCAACCGCCAGGGCCAGGCGCTGCTCTATAACGTACAGGAGAAGGATGTGGACAGGATGGAGGCCAGCCTCTTCGGTTATCAGACGGGGGTGGATGTACAGCATAAAGAGATCCTGGAGAAGACCAGTACTTATGCGATCCAGAAGAGCCAGGACCGCTCTGCGGGCATGGAATATCTGGAACTGTGGGGGGAGTTCAGCAACGGGAATTCCTGTATGATCCGCTCGCCCCTTGAGAGCATCCGGGAGAGCGCATCCATCTCCAACATGTTTTATCTCTACGTGGGGATCGTCATCATCATGATCAGTGCTTTCATCCTATGGGTGATCACTGGCCATCTGACAAAGCCGATCTCGGAGCTCACGGCAATCTCCCAGAGTATGGCCGGATTGGATTTTCACACAAAATACCAGAGCCGGCACAGCAACGAAGTGGATCTTCTGGGAGAAAATTTCAACAAAATGTCTGAGCAGCTGGAAGGTACGATCCTGAAACTCCAGTCGGCCAATGAACAGCTGGAAAAAGATATCGCCGAGAAGGTGAAGATCGATGAGATGCGCAAGGAGTTCCTGGACAATGTGTCCCACGAGCTGAAAACACCCATCGCGCTCATACAGGGCTATGCGGAGGGATTAAAGGACAATATCATGGATGATATGGAGAGCCGGGAATTTTACTGTGAGGTCATCATGGATGAAGCCTCGAAGATGAATATCATGGTGAAAAAGCTCCTGACTTTGAATCAATTGGAATCCGGGCATGACAGACTTTTTATGGAGCGGTTCGATATCGTGGACCTGATCAAAGGCGTCCTGCAGAATTCTGAGATCTTGATCCAGCAAAAAGAGGCGAAGATCCTGTTTGATGAAGAGCAGGAGCCGGTGTATGTGCAGGCCGATGAATTTAAGATCGAGGAAGTGGTGACGAACTTTTTCACCAACGCACTCAATCATCTGGATGAGAAAAAGATCGTGGAATTGAAGGTACACAGACAGGAGAGGACAGCGCGCGTCACCGTATTCAATTCCGGAAAACCTATCCCAGAGGAAGCGCTGGAACATGTGTGGGATAAATTCTATAAAGTGGATAAAGCCCATACCAGGGAATACGGGGGCAGCGGCATCGGGTTGTCCATCGTGAGGGCGATCATGGCGTCCCACCAGCAGGGGTGCGGCGTGGAAAATCATGACAATGGAGTCATGTTCTGGTTTGAACTATCATTGTAAATGTGTATAGTATAGAGCGTGTCTTAAAGATCATCCACGCCATCCGTACGCCCCACTTTGCGGTATATCTGCCCCTTATCCAGTTGCCGTAGCCCGCTACGCCGCCTTCATCCGGGTCAGATCTCCCACAAATTGTGACGCACGGTTGACATAAAGCATTTTTCAGACACGCTCTAGCGGAGGTGCTTATGAAACACAGAGTAAAAGTAACGGTGATCGATAAAAAGCTGTACCCGGAATTACAGGAGAGATATTGTGCGGAGCCAAATGCCGGCGCATGCCCCTGTTACAATATCGGGGATGTATTTATATTCGAAAGGGATGAGGAAAAGGACCATTTCTGGCACGGCGGGATGGATACGCTTGTGAAAACTCCTGCCGACCCGGATACTGTGGCGGGCGGTCCGAAAATGCCCCATTGTTCGGAGGCATGGGATGCTATCTCACGATATATTTATGCGGGGCTGCAGGGCGGTTCCATTATGAAAGGCTGGATGAAACATGAGAATGAAATGATAGCCTGCTGTTCCGATGGGACGAGGCCGGTCATCTTTAAGATCGAGAGAATGGATGATGAGGGATAGGCTGTGGATGGGATCATGAAGGCGATGGAAGAACGCAGGAGTATCCGTAAGTCAGGCTTTGGAGCAGATGGTCGGGACGGGGCTTTATGCCATAAAGGGTGCAGATAAATTTATCATGCCTGAAGGTCAAACTTTTTTGACTTTCAGGCTTTTTTTATGTTAAACTATACCAAAGATGTGTTAGAGCGTGTTTGAAAGATCATTCACGCCATCCGTACGCCCCACTTTGCGGTATATCTGTCCCTTATTCAGTTGCCGTAGCCCGCTACGCCGCCTTCATTCGGGACAGATCTCCCACAAATTGTGACTTACGGTTGACATAAAGCATTTTTCAAACATGCTCTAGTACTACAGCGAACATTTGAGTTTCACTTTATACCTTCGAATATGTAGGGATGTTTTCTGTTGATTTATTGATCATAGCGTAATATTCTGATACAATAAAGAAAAAGAGGTTGATGATCATGATGTACCCTACAATGTTCGATCCTATCGCATTAGAAACCTGGTGTTCCGATAAAGAAGATGATATCCAGCTCCAGACAGGATTGGAGAGCTACCTGCAGCATTACTCCCCCTGTTTTTCTTACCCTCAGAAAAAAGCGTTCCAGACAGTCATCCGTGGACTATTGAGCCCATTAGAACGGAAATCTATCGAACCGATAGCCCTATACTTCTCAGGTGAGGAGTACGTCAGACCCCTGCAGCAGTTCTTCTCCCGCTCATCTTTCAAGGAACAGCCTATCTTGGAAACTTACCGGAAACTGCTCTCCGAGCAGATAGGCTCTCCCCGTGGCATGTTGTCAGTAGATGATACGAGCTTCGTGAAGAAAGGCAAGCATTCTGTAGGCGTGAAGCGCCAATATTGTGGACGTCTGGGCAAGACTGAGAACTGCCAATGCGGTGTATTCCTGGCCTATGCTGGGGATAAAGGATATGGTCTCGTGGACTATCAGCTCTATATCCCGCAAGAATGGTCCAGTGAGTCTTACGCAGATCTCCGGGAGCGATGCCAGATGCCAGAGGATCTGGCATTTGGCACAAAAAACGAGATCGCGCTCAGGATGCTCAACCAGGCGCTCGGGAGTGGGCAGTTCCAAGCGCAGTGGGTCGGCTGCGACGCCGCTTATGGGAACGACCACACTTTCCTGGATGCCCTCATGCTCCCGGAAGGGACCTGGTATCTTGCCGTCACCAACTCAAAGGAACGGGTGTTCCTGACATATCCGGAGATGACCTTCCCAGAGGCCAGGAGGGGCCGCCCCAGAAAGCATCCGATCCTCTCACATGGCCCGTCTTCTGTACAGGATATCGCCAGTGACCCGGCATATCCATGGGAGACTGTCATCCTGGGGGAAGGGGCGAAAGGACCTATCATTGCAGAACGGAAGGCGATAAGATGCTTTTCCTGCCGTAAAGACCTGAACAGGAACTATGTCAGGCCAGGCGGGGCGATATGGCTTTATCTGAGGAGATATGCGGATGGGGAGGTAAAGTATCTCGTCAGTAATGCCCCGTCAGACATCGCCATATGGGAGCTGGACAGGGCGGCTACATTAAGATGGCCGATCGAGCAATGTTTTGAAGAGTGTAAGGGCAACCTCGGGATGGGACACTATGAGTGCCGCAGTTACAGAGTCTGGAACAGGCACATGCTGTTCGTGATGATCGCCCATCTCTTTACCATACAGATACGGGAGATGTTAAAAAAAATCAATCCCATTGACAATGTCGATGGTCGTGCGGCTGATGCATGGGATCATAACCTATGTTGTTACGGATACGAAGAAGATCGTGCGTTATCATATCCGCAGGAATCACCAGGCATATCTGTCACATAGAAAGACCGCACTTTTAAAATGTTCGCTGTAGTACTAGAGCGTGTTTGAACGTTTTCTGCAAGATCTAAAACTCGCTCTAAGATCACAGAAAGGGAATAAAAAGGAAATTTGCGTATATGATAACAATAATTGATTACGATGCGGGAAATATGAAGAGCGTGGAGAAGGCGCTGCTCCACCTGGGTGGAGAGGTGCAGGTCACCAGGCGGGCAGAGGACATCCTCCAGGCGGATAAGGTCATCCTGCCGGGGGTGGGGAATTTTGGCAGCGCTATGGGGAAGCTTGAGGAGTATGGCCTGGTGGATACGATCCGTCAGGTCTGTGAAAAGGGAACGCCTTTTCTCGGCATCTGCCTGGGACTGCAGCTTTTGTTCCAGGAGAGTGAGGAGAGTCCCGGTGTGAGAGGATTGGGGATCTTGCCGGGGAAGATCTTGCGTATCCCGAAGGTCCCTGGCCTGAAAGTCCCCCATATGGGATGGAATTCTCTGCACCTGCCCAGGGAAGGGACATTGTTTCAAGGGATACCCGAAGGATCCTATGTGTATTTTGTACATTCTTACTATCTGCAGGCGGCGGATGAGAGGATCGTGACGGCGACGACGGAACACGGTGTCAAGATCCATGCTTCTGTGGAGAAGGACAATGTATCTGCCTGTCAGTTCCATCCGGAGAAGAGCGGGGATCTGGGACTCAAGATCCTTGAAAATTTTGCGGGGCTCCAGATGAAAAGGGGCCGGGGAGGGGTGTGCTGATGTTTACGAAACGGATCATCCCCTGTCTGGATGTGGATAGGGGCAGGGTGGTAAAAGGTATCAATTTTGTGGATCTTCAGGATGCGGGAGATCCTGTGGGAGTAGGACGGGCATATGGACAGGCCGGTGCGGACGAGCTGGTGTTCCTGGACATCACGGCTTCTTCCGATCAGAGGGAGACGGTGGTGGATATGGTGCGCAAAGTGGCGGAGCAGGTATTTATCCCGTTCACGGTGGGCGGCGGCATCCGTACCGTGGAGGATTTCCGGCTGCTGCTGCGGGAGGGGGCGGATAAGATCTCCATCAATTCAGCGGCCATCGATGACCCGGCTCTGATCCATGACGCGGCGATGAAGTTCGGCAGTCAGTGCGTGGTGGTGGCTGTTGACGCTAAGCGCAGAGAGGACGGGAGCGGCTGGAACATCTACAAACATGGCGGCCGCATAGACGTGGGACTGGACGCCATTGAATGGACCAGGAAAGCAGAAAGTCTGGGAGCGGGAGAGATCCTGCTGACAAGTATGGACTGCGATGGGACGAGAGCAGGGTATGATCTGTCTCTGACCCGGGCGGTATCCGGGGCGGTATCCATCCCGGTGATCGCTTCCGGGGGAGCCGGGACGCTGGAGCATTTTTATGAGGCTCTGACAGAAGGCGGCGCGGATGCGGTCCTGGCAGCATCCTTGTTCCATTATAAAGAACTGGAGATATCAGAAGTAAAGAGTTATCTATCGAAGAGAAATATTTCCGTGAGGATCTGACCATACGGAAGTCACAAAAGAAGGGAGAGACCATCATGCCACCATTAACAGGCGAATGGCTGGATGCCCTCCAGGGGGAATTCAGGAAACCATATTACCGCAGTCTGTTCCAGACGATCAACGAGGAGTATAAGACGAAGCTCATCTTTCCTCCGGCAGACGATATTTTCAATGCGTTCCATTTTACCCCGTTAAATGAGGTGAAAGTAGTCATACTGGGACAGGATCCATACCACAACCAGGGGCAGGCCCACGGCCTGTGTTTTTCCGTAAAGAAAGGGGTTGACATCCCGCCGTCCCTGGTGAATATCTATCAGGAACTCCATGACGATCTGGGCTGCTACATACCCAACAACGGATATCTGGAGAAATGGGCCAGACAAGGGGTACTCATGCTGAATACGGTCCTGACCGTGCGTGCGCATCAGGCAAATTCACATAGGGATCTGGGCTGGGAGGAGTTCACGGACGCGGCGATCCGGGTGCTGGATCTGCAGGATCAGCCGATCGTGTTCATCTTGTGGGGGCGTCCAGCGCAGATGAAAAAACGGATGCTCCATAATCCTGCACATCTGATACTGGAAGCCCCGCATCCAAGCCCTCTGTCTGCCAGGAGAGGTTTTTTTGGGAGCAGGCCGTTCAGCCAGACCAACGCTTTTTTGGAGAGCAGGGGTCTTACACCCATTGACTGGCAGATCGAGAATGTATGAAAAAGGATCGAGGATAAGTGATGAGTTCCAAACGTAATGTGCTGGTGAAAAACGCCTCGTTTTTGATGGCGGCTGCATTGATCTCAAAAGTGGTGGGTCTTCTGTATAAAAGTCCGCTGACCCATATCGTGGGGGCGGACGGCATGGCCTATTATGGTCTGGCGCAGCAGGCGTACCTGATCCTTTTGATGATCGCTTCCTATAGTATCCCCCAGGCAGTCTCTAAGATCATTGCCGAGAAGCTGGCGAAAGGGGAATATCGCAATGCGCAGAGATATTTTAAGGGATCGCTGCTCTATGCGACGGTGGTGGGCGGTGTGGTCGCTCTTTTCTGCCTGGCGGGTGCGGGTATCCTGATACCCAGTAACCAGCAGGGGGCTACGCTGGCGCTGCGGGTCCTGTCACCGACGATCTTTCTATCCGGCATACTGGGCGTGTACCGGGGATATTTCCAGGCGTACCGCAATATGGTCCCCACTTCGATCTCACAGATCCTGGAACAGTTTGCCAATGCGATCTTCAGTATCCTGGCGGCCTGGATCTTCATTGAGTTTGTGGCGGGTGCAGACAAAGACAGTATGGATCGGTGGGGGGCTGCCGGGGGCACCATCGGGACTGGCGCAGGTGTGGTCGCCGCTCTTCTGTTTGTCCTGGTGGTCTATCAGCTCAACCGGAAGATCATCCGCAGGAAGATCGCTTCTGACCAGACAGGGTGTGAAGAGAGTTATCAGGAAGTCATCGGTGTGATCTTGCGGATGGTGACGCCGATCATCCTGAGCGCTTTTATCTATAATGTGAACGGGTATATCGACGGTTATCTTTTCTCAGAGATCCTGGGCCATCAGGGGTTTGAGGATGAAGGGATCCGTATGCTGTATACGGAGTATTCCATCTATTTTCTTTCCATCATCAACATCCCGCTGACTTTATCCAGCGCTGCGCCCACATCCATGATCCCGGAGGTGTCTGCCGCATATGCCAGGGAAAATCTGGATCTGGCCAATCGGAAGGTGGATCAGGCGGTGCAGCTGTCTATGTTCATCTCTATCCCGTCTGCCGTGGGATTGGCAGTGCTGTCCCAGCCGGTGGTGCGGATATTGTTCCCGGATACGATCGGTACAGCCGGACTGCTCCTGAGCGTGGGGGCAGTGACCGTTATCTTGAACGGATTGTCCAATATCTCCAACGGCGTCCTCCAGGGGATCGGGATGCCGAACCTGCCTATGCGCAACGCAGCCATCGCCCTGGTGGTGGATGTGTCGTCCCTGGTGTTGATGCTCTTTACCACAGGGCTTGGGATCTTGGCGGTGGTCATCGCGATCATCATCTACTCGGTGATCATCTGTGTTTTGAATGATATATCTATGAAGAAATATCTGGGTTACAAAAATAAATGGAAGGATGCGTATCTGATCCCGTTCTTAGCGTCGGCGCCTATGGCGCTGGCCGCCTGGCTCTTGTTCACAGGCGTCTATATGCTGATCCCTTCTAATTTATTGGGGCTTCTGGTGTCCGTCCCGATCGCGGCGGCAGTGTATATCGTGCTGTACATCGTGATCGCGAGAGTGCCGGAAGAACAGCTGCGGGCGTTTCCTTTTGGCGGGCTGTTGGTGCGTGTCGCGGGACTTTTGAGGATCTATGGGTGATAAGATGGGAAAGACGTACGGAGCAGGAAAAAAAGCGGAGGATCTGGGTATCCGTGAGGTCGTATTGGATGAGATCTGCCAATTGGCAGAACAGTACGGTGTGGAGAATGTTTTGTTGTTCGGCTCGCGGGCACGGGGGGATTTCTGGCGTGCCCGCGACATCGATCTGGGTGAGCCGGTCGCAAAAGAATTTGCTGAGACCATAAAAAAGGAAGGGATCGTGCTTTATGAAAAAGTTTGACAATTTTTCATCAAATCTGGAGGTCCTGCTGCAGGCGGATAAAGAAGATCTGGATAATGGATTTATCATCAGTGGGATCATTGATAAATTTTCCCTTCAATTTGAATTGGGGTGGAAAGTATTAAAAGAATTGCTGCGTTATGAAGGAAAGGCGGTCGCGTCTACTGGTTCTCCAAGAGCCGTGATCAAAGCGGCTTATACGGTCTTTGATTTTATCGATGAAAAAGTCTGGCTCTCTATGTTGAGAGCCAGAAATGACATGACCCATATATATGGCGGAGAAGCAGCGAAAAGGCTTGTGCAGGTGATATTAAAAGAATACATCCCGGCTTTTCAGCATATGCAGGAAGGGATCAGGAGGTATCCTAGTGTAGCAACCAGCTGACTTCTGTATCGATCGCATCGGATATTTTGTTATAGAAGTCAACCTGTCACTCCACTATCCCCATTTTATCAAAAGGAAAATACCTGAACCCCGCTTTTGCTTCTATCTGGTCCCTGCTCACAAAGGGCTGGTCCCAAAACCTGGAATCTTCTGAATAATTCCTGTTATCACCCATCATAAAATAACAGTCCTGCGGTATGACGTACGGCCCCGCGTCGCCCTCCGGCATCTCGGGCACAAAACTGTCGTCCAGAGGTTCTTTTGTGTCGTCAATATATACTTGGCCGTCGGTCACCTGCACTTTCTCTCCTGGCAGTCCGATCACCCTCTTGATATACAATTTAGACTCATCATCCGGAGGACGGAAGATCACAATGTCAAACCGTTCAGGATCTTCATTTATATAGGCCAGACGATTGCCGAAGATCCTGTCGCCCACCATGATCGTCTTCTCCATGGACTCCGACGGGATCTGCGCATTGACCATCACTACTTTATTCAGAAATACGGCACAGCAGGTGGCGATGGCAATGAGTTTGATATAGGACATGATCTCTTTCCATCTTGCTCCCTTTTCCAAATGATCCCCTCCTTTGACCATAAAACTGGCACGTCTCCTTACATAACTATCACCAATATCAATCATCATTTTACACTATCCACGTCCAGAATGATATGGGAATTTTCTATAAATGAAATTGTAAAATCAGGCTCCGGAATGTATAATATTCAAAAAACAAATGGATCAGGAGGAAAAATGGACTACACAACACAAATGGACGCAGCGAGGAAAGGGATCTTGACACCTCATATGAAAACAGTCGCAGAAAAAGAACACATGCCCGCCGACAGGCTCATGGAGCTGGTCGCCCAGGGCAAGGTCGCCATCTGCGCCAACAAACGACACACCTGTCTAGACCCGGAAGGTGTGGGGAGTATGCTGCGCACGAAGATCAACGTAAACCTGGGTGTCTCCAGAGACTGCAAAGACTACGATATGGAGATGCAGAAAGTGATGAGCGCCGTCAACTTAGGCGCCGAGGCGGTCATGGATCTGTCCAGCCACGGCGACACCCAGCCTTTCAGACAAAAACTCACCCGGGAATGCCCCGTCATGATCGGGACCGTCCCCGTATATGACAGCGTTATCCACTACCAGAGGGATCTGGGAGAACTGACTGCCAAGGATTTCGTGGATGTGGTACGGCTCCACGCCGAAGACGGGGTTGATTTTGTGACCCTGCATTGCGGCATCACGAGAAAGACCATCGATCAGATCCGGCGGCACAAACGGAAAATGGACATCGTGAGCCGGGGCGGCAGTCTGGTCTTTGCCTGGATGAGCATGACCGGGGAGGAGAATCCCTTCTACGAACACTACGATGAGATCCTGGATATCTGCGAAAGATACGATGTGACCATCTCCCTGGGAGATGCCTGCCGTCCGGGATGCCTGGCCGACGCCTCAGACGTATGCCAGATCGAGGAACTGGTGCGCCTGGGCGAATTGACAAAGCGCGCCTGGGACCACAATGTCCAGGTCATGGTAGAAGGCCCCGGCCATGTGCCTCTGGATCAGGTCGCGGCAAATATGGAGATACAAAAAAGCCTCTGTATGGGCGCGCCCTTCTATGTACTCGGCCCGCTCGTCACAGACATCGCCCCCGGCTATGACCACATCACGGCTGCCATCGGCGGCGCAGTGGCAGCCATGAACGGCGCTGCATTCCTCTGCTATGTGACGCCCGCCGAACACCTGGCGCTGCCCAACGTGGAAGATGTAAAACAGGGCATCATCGCTTCCAAGATTGCTGCCCACGCCGCCGACATCGCCAAAGGGATCCCCGGCGCACGGGACATGGACGACCGCATGGCCGCCGCCCGCAAAGCCCTGGACTGGGACGCACAGTTCGCCTGCGCCCTGGATCCGGAAACGGCAAAGGCGATCCGCAATGACCGTCTCCCCGAAGACGACCATAGCGATACCTGCAGCATGTGCGGCAAATTCTGCGCAGTGCGTAGCATGAACAAAGCTCTGGCCGGAGAGTACATCGATATCTTATGACGGACAAGGCCCACGACAGACAGAGGCCGGGGCGTATAAAAAAAGATCTGAGCAGCCGCGGATCATATCAAGAATATGTAAGATCCTGATCATTTACAGAATTTAGAGGATTTTAAAATACGCTCTGGCCATAATGATCTCTCTATAGAAATATTCATTTTTTATGAATATTTATTGCATGATCATTTTATATGGTGTATAATTATGCGATCCTATTAAAGGAACTCCTTTTCCATCTTTACGGATCGCCAAAAATATTATATGATGTTCAGAGTCGTTTACTGCGAAAACTCTGGACAGCAGACGTATCTGTTTATATTTGATTTTTTTAAGAAAGGTTTGGTATAGATCATGATAAAAGTAGGGATCATCGGCGCCACCGGTTACGCGGGTGCGGAATTGGTCAGACTGTTGACTGCCCACAAAGAGGCAGAGATCATCTGGTACGGTTCCAGAAGCTACGTGGGACAGGGATACGCACAGATCTATCAGAATATGTTCCAGATCATAGAAGGCCCCTGCCTGGACGACAATATGGAGAAAATGTCCAGACAGGCAGATGTCATATTCACCGCCACCCCCCAGGGGCTGTGCGCTTCTCTGCTCAGCGAAGAGATCTTATCCCGGGCAAAAGTCATCGACTTGAGCGCCGATTTCCGCATCAAAGATGTAAAAAAATACGAAGCCTGGTACAATATCCAACACCCCTCTCCCCAATTTATCGAAGAGGCCGTATACGGGCTTTGTGAGATCAACAGGGAGAAGATCCGCAGTGCGAGACTGATCGCCAACCCTGGCTGTTACCCCACCTGCTCTATCCTGAGCATCTATCCCTTATTAAAAGAAGGGATCCTAGATGCCTCCACCGTCATCATCGATGCAAAATCCGGCGTTTCCGGCGCAGGCCGCGGGGCGAAGACCGATAACCTCTTCTGTGAAGTCCACGACAGCATCAAAGCATACGGTGTGACCACTCACCGCCACACGCCGGAGATCGAGGACCAGCTGAGCCTTGCCGCCGGGGAAGAGATCCTGATCAACTTCACCCCCCATCTGGTACCCATGAACCGGGGGATCCTGGTCACGGCATACGCATCTCTGAAAAAAGGCCGGGAGGATATAACAGAAGGGGAGATCCGTCAGATCTACCACCGCTATTATCAGGATGAGACTTTCGTCCGTGTGCTGGATAAAGGTATCTGCCCCCAGACACGATGGGTCAAGGGCAGCAATTATGTAGATGTGAACTTTACCATAGACCCCAGGACCCACCGCGTGGTCATGATGGGCGCTATGGACAACGTGGTAAAAGGCGCAGCCGGACAGGCCGTCCAGAATATGAACCTGCTCTTCGGACTGGAGGAGACAGAAGGCCTCAAGCTTGTGCCTGTATTCCCCTGATCACTGGTCCCCCACAATCTAAGGAGGTTTTTAAGAATGGATCTTCAAGTCATCGACGGAGGCGTGACCGCAGCCAAAGGATTCAAGGCAGCGGGCACAGCAGCCGGGATAAAGAAAAACGGCCAGAAAGACATGGCCCTCATCTACAGCAGCAGCCCCTGCCAGGCAGCGGGCACATTCACCACCAACATCGTAAAGGCCGCCCCGGTAAAATGGGACCAGGATATCGTCTCCAACAGTCCCAACGTCCAGGCAGTGGTCTGCAACAGCGGCGTGGCCAACGCCTGTACCGGACAGGAAGGGATGGACGCCTGCCGGGAGACTGCCAGGGAGGCCGGGAGACTCCTGGATATCCCCGAGGCCGCCGTCCTGGTAGCCTCCACCGGCGTGATCGGACAGCAGATCCCCATGGAGCAGATCAAACAGGGACTCCCCGTCCTGGCAAAAGATCTGTCCGACAGCCGGGGAGCAGCCATACAAGCGGCGCAGGCGATCATGACCACAGACACTGTGAAAAAAGAAGCAGCCGTCAGGATCACCCTGGGCGGACGGACCGTACATATCGGCGGCATGTGCAAAGGCTCCGGCATGATCCATCCCAATATGTGTACGATGCTCAGTTTTGTCACCACAGACGCCTGCATATCCAGAGAACTCTTGCAGAAAGCCCTGTCCCAGACTGTGGCTGATACGTATAATATGGTCTCCGTAGACGGGGACAC
The DNA here is from genome assembly GCA_947652925.1 of uncultured Lachnospiraceae bacterium. Lineage (GTDB taxonomy): Bacteria > Bacillota > Clostridia > Lachnospirales > Lachnospiraceae > MGBC164599. The sequence goes on along the minus strand of CANTEW010000007.1, from coordinate 8,687 downwards.
CTCCACCAACGACACAGTCCTCCTTCTGGCAAACGGTGCCGCCGGGAATCCGATGATCACTGAGGAAGGACAGGATCACCAGATATTCTTGGAAGCCCTGCATTACGTAAATGAGGCCCTGGCAAAGTCTATCGCCGCGGACGGGGAAGGCTGCACCGCTCTTCTGGAAGCGAAGATCGTCGGCGCTGCCAGCAAGCAGCAGGCGGCGACCCTGGCAAGATCCATCACATCCTCAAATCTGACCAAAGCCGCCGTTTACGGACACGACGCCAACTGGGGGCGGATCCTGTGCGCCATGGGTTATTCCGGCGCGGATTTTGATCCGGAGAAAGTAGATCTGTTTATCGGGAGCGCCGCCGGGAACATACAGCTGATGGAAAGCGGCACAGCCACCCGCTACAGTGAAGAAGAGGCCACCCGGATCTTATCAGAAGACTCCGTGACCATCCGTGCCGATATCAAGATGGGCCAGGCAGAGGCGACTGCCTGGGGCTGCGATCTGACTCACGGATATATCAACATCAATGCAGATTACCGCTCATAAAGGGGGAATACAAGGAAATGGTCAATCAAAAATACCTGGACAAAGCTGAAGTACTGATCGAAGCTCTGCCCTACATCCAACGCTTTAACCGGAAGATCGTCGTCGTCAAGTACGGCGGCAGCGCTATGGTAGATAATGAACTGAAGAAAAACGTCATCGAGGACGTGGTACTCTTAAAACTCGTCGGTTTCAAACCGATCATCGTCCACGGCGGAGGCAAGGAGATCAGCCGCTGGGTAGGAAAAGTAGGCATGGAACCCCATTTCGTCAACGGCCTGCGGGTGACGGACATTGAGACTATGGAAGTGGCGGAGATGGTCCTGGGCAAAGTCAACAAAGAGTTGGTGGCCCTGGTCCAGTCCCTGGGCGTAAAAGCCGTAGGCATCAGCGGCAAGGACGGCGGCCTGCTCAAGGTCACTAAGAGATCCTCCGACGGAGAGGACATTGGCTTTGTAGGGGATATCCAGGAAGTCACTCCGAAGATCCTGGAAGACCTGCTGGAAAAAGATTTTCTCCCCATCGTATGTCCCATCGGCATGGACAAAGATTTCCAGACCTACAACATCAATGCTGACGACGCCGCCTGTGCCATCGCCTCAGCCATGAATGCAGAAAAACTGGCGTTTTTGACCGATATCGAAGGTGTTTACAAAGATCCCGACGATCCAGAGAGCCTCATCTCCGAGCTGCATGTACACGAGGCACAGGAACTGATCACACAGGGGCATGTGGGCGGGGGCATGATCCCCAAACTACACAACTGCATCAGCGCGATCTGCGAGGGCGTGAACCGGGTGCATATCCTGGACGGACGGATCCCTCACAGCCTTCTCCTAGAGATATTTACCAACAAGGGTATCGGGACCGCCATATTACGCGAAGACGAAGAGAGGTATTACCATGAAGACGAATGAGAAGATAAAGAGAGCTGAAAAGTCCATCCTGCACACATACGATCGTTACCAGGTCGTACTGGAAAGGGGCGAAGGTGTCTATCTGTATGATACAGACAACAGGAAATATCTGGATTTTGCAGCGGGGATCGCTGTGAATGCTCTGGGCTACCATCACCCAGTCTACACAAAAGCCCTGCAGGAACAAGCCGCAAAACTCACCCACATCTCCAACCTGTATTACAACACCCCTATGATAGAAGCCGGGGAAAAGGTCCTGGCCGCCAGCGGCATGGCCAAAGTATTCTTCACCAACAGTGGTGCTGAAGCCATTGAAGGCGCATTAAAAGCAGCCAAAAAATACGCTTTCCAGCGGGACGGCCATGCTGGACACAGTATCATAGCCATGGAACATTCTTTCCACGGCAGGACAGTAGGCGCCCTGTCCGTGACCGGGAACGCCCATTACCGCGAACCCTTCGAGCCCTTGATGGGCGGCGTGCGCTTTGCCGCTTTCAACGATCTGGGCAGTGTGGAAGACCTGGTGGACGACACCGTCTGCGCCGTGATCCTAGAGACCATACAGGGAGAAGGCGGCATCTACCCGGCCGCACCGGAGTTCCTCACAGGGCTGCGCCAGCTGTGTGATGACAGGGACATCCTCCTCATCTTCGATGAGATCCAGTGCGGCATGGGCCGGACCGGGGACTACTTCGCCTGGCAGGGATACGGCGTGAGACCGGATATCATGACTTGTGCCAAAGCCCTTGGCGGCGGCGTTCCAGTAGGCGCATTTGTCCTGGGTGAAAAGGCGGCGGCAGCTTCCCTGGGACCCGGCGACCACGGCACCACCTATGGGGGAAACCCCCTGGCATGCGCTGCCGTCAGCACAGTCTTCGATATCTTCCAGAAGGAAAAGATCATCGAACACGTACAGGGACTGACCCCCTATCTGGAAAAAAGCCTTGATAGCCTGATCCAGGATCATCCCTGTATAAAAGCCCGCCGCGGAAAAGGATTCATGCAGGGGCTTGTGATCGAGGGGCAGCCTGTAAGCGAGATCATCACCCGCGCCATGGAAAACGGCCTGCTGGTCATCTCCGCCGGGACGGATGTGCTGCGCCTGGTGCCGCCTCTGACCATAGAAAAGACGCACATTGATGAGATGATCGGGATATTGAAGGCCAGCATCTGACAACAGCATCCCCAAAGAGACTGCAGACAAAGAGAGGTACCAGGGGCAGACCAGGCAAAGCCAAACTATAATTTCTGACTGGATGGGATACTGTTAGGTAGGATGAAAGGTTAAGCACCATGACCATAGACATAGAGGGATCAAACACAGTGTTTGGGGTATCATGTATTCCGTTCTTTTGCCTTGTATGCCTCTGGGCTGACCTCCACATGGGGGCCGTGGATGACTTCTTGCAATCGGTCACACCCGCCAAAAGCCCATGCGTGGATTTTTTTCATGCCTGGACCGCATACTACTTTTTTCAATTGTTTACAGTCTTTGAACGCAAAGGGCGGGATGCTCTCCACCTGGTCCGGCAGTACGATCTCTTCTATACTGCTGCGTACGAACGTATGTCCCCATAGAACCTTGAGCTGTGCAGGCAATTTTATATGGCGGAGACCGGTGCATCCATCGAAAACAAATTCGCCTATATCTGTAACAGTGTCCGGTATGTGGACAGATGTGATCTCTGTATGTCCTTTAAATAGATTGTCATAGAGGATTGTGATATTTTTGTTGTCAGGGATCACGACTTCTGCTTCGTCCCCTTGGTATCCCATAACGCAATAAGTCCCGTCTTCGATCCATTTATATATAAAATCCTGCATTTTTTCATCCTCCTGATCTTTTGATCTTTATCGGGTATCTTCTGGATAATAGCTGTTTCCATTATATAAGAAAACCGTTTTTTATTCAAGTGCCGCCGAGTAGGATGTGTTTTAAGATCTCTCCCGGGGTCCCTGCCGGACACAGCGTCTGGAACAGCCCTTGACAAAAAAACAGAATTTCAATATAATCATAGAGTATGCATTCGTGGAATAGAAAAACAGAGGAGGATATTTCTATGAAAAAGAAGATCGCATTATTGTTATGTGCTGTGATGACAGCAGGGATGCTCGTAGGGTGTGGCTCAGGCTCTGACTCAGCTGAAACGAAAGAGACACCCGCAGCAGAAGAGACAGCGGCAGCGGAGGATGAAGACGCAGCGGATGACACCGCGGCGGCAGACGATGCAGAGGACGCATCAGGAAAAAAATGGGTAGTCGCTACCGATACAGTGTTCAAACCGTTTGAATACACAAATGAGGATAATGAATTTGTAGGGATCGATGTGGACATCCTTGCAGCGATCGCAGAAGACCAGGGATTCGAATATGAACTCCAGAGTCTGGGATGGGATTCCGGCGTGGCGGCAGTACAGGCGGGACAGGCAGACGCATTGATCGCGGGAGCGACGATCAAACAGGAACGTATCGATTCCGGCTGGATCTTCTCTGACGGTTATTACGATGCGACACAGACATTTGTCGTACCTGCAGACAGTGATATCGCAAGCTTTGAGGATCTGAAGGGCAAGAGCGTAGCCGTTAAGAACGCCACAGCGGGCGCTGATTTTGCAGACAGCCTGAAAGATGAGTATGGATTTACCGTGACTGTGTTTGAGGACTCACCTACTATGTACCAGGATGTACTCCTGGGCAACAGCGCGGCCTGTGTGGAAGATACACCGATCATGGCGTCTTCCATTAAAGAAGGCGACCTTGCGCTGAAGATCCCGGAGGGCATGGAGAGTGAAGGCGCACCTTACGGATTCGCGATCATGGACGAGAACAACCAGGAACTGCTGGATCTGTTCAATGCAGGTCTGAAAAACATCAGAGAAAATGGGAAATACGATGAGATCATCGACAAATATCTGAAATAGCATACATCAGATCGTATGAAAGAGGACGCGGAAGATCATTTATGGTCTCTCGCGTTCTTGTTTTTTGGGGAAATTTATGGTAAAATCATGGAAGATTGGTGTCTGATCATCAAATAAATACAAAAGGAGAAAGGTCATGATCGTAATAATAGAAAAATATTCTGCCATGCTCCTAGGAGCGTTGGGGAAGACACTGCTGCTGACATTGCTGTCGCTGATCTTCGCGGCGATCGTCGGTATGATATTTGCCTTGATGAACGTGGGAAAAAACCGTATCCTCAACTGCATCGGTACCATATACGTGGATGCAGTGCGGGGGGTGCCGCTGATCGTACTGGCGTATTTCATATTTTTTGGCGTGCCGCAGGGGATCAAATCGCTGGGGTTCCAGGATTTCCGCCTGACTGCTCTGCAGGCAGGTACGATCGCTCTTGCGATGAACTGTGGTGCTTATATGGCGGAGATCATCCGTGCCGGTATCGAGAGTGTGGATAAAGGACAGATGGAGGCCAGCAGGAGTCTGGGCCTGTCTTATGGGAAGAGTATGCGCAAGGTGGTGCTGCCCCAGGCGATCCGTACGATGATCCCCTCTATCATCAATCAGTTCATCATCACTTTGAAAGACACGTCTATCCTCTCCGTGATCGGTTTCCCGGAACTCACCAACATCGGTAAGACCATATCGGGAAATACATTCAAGAGTCTCCAGACATGGGCGATCGTGGGTATCATGTATATGGTCGTCATAGTCACGCTGAGCAGGATCGCAAAGAGGATCGAGAGGAGGATGAACCGTGGGAGATAAGAAGGCAAAAGTACATGTTAAAAATCTGAAAAAGAGTTTTGGGAAACTGGAAGTCTTAAAGGACATCAGTATCGATATCGACGAAGGGGAGGTTGTGGTCCTCCTGGGGCCTTCAGGGAGTGGGAAATCTACTTTTCTGCGGTGCCTGAACCAGTTGGAGACAGCTACGGCAGGCACGATCCTTGTGGATGGACAGGATGTGACGGACAAACATACAGATATAAACAAAGTGCGCGAGGATATCGGGATGGTGTTCCAGCATTTTAATTTATTTCCCCATAAGACCGTGCTTGAGAATATCATGCTGGCTCCAGTGGAACTCAAGAAGATGACAAAGGAACAGGCAAAAGAGACGGGGATGGGCCTCTTAAAGCGTGTGGGGATGGATGCCAAAGCGGATGTGTATCCAAGCCAGATCTCAGGCGGCCAGAAGCAGCGCGTGGCGATCGCCAGGGCGCTTGCCATGAATCCGGATATCATGCTCTTTGACGAGCCAACTTCGGCGCTGGATCCGGAGATGGTGGGCGAAGTCCTTGCTGTCATGAAGAAACTGGCGGCTGACGGTATGACGATGGTGGTGGTGACCCACGAGATCGGATTTGCCAGGGAGGTCGCGGACAGGATCGTGTTCATGGACGCCGGATATATCGTGGAGCAGGGAACGCCGGAAGAGATCATCGATCATCCGAAAGAAGAGAGGACGATCGATTTCCTGAATAAAGTTTTATAAAAGAAAGGTCTAGGTCATTATGAAGAAGATCATCACGATCAGCCGTGAATTTGGCGCGGGCGGCGGCGAGATAGGAAAGGCCATCGCAAAGAAACTGAATTATGAATATTACGATAAAGAGATCATCCTGCAGGCGGCGCGTCTGTCCAATATAGATGTGGAGAGCATCATAAAATGGGATGAGAAGGTGCCGATCAATTTTGGATTTGCCCAGAGCCTGTTTGATTTTTATAACAAACCGCTCAATGAAAAACTCTTTGAGATACAGCGGGATGTGATCCGGAAGGTCGGTGAGAAGGGAAGATGCGTCATTGTTGGGCGTAATGCCAATACGATCTTGAAAGAATTTGACAACGGGCTCCATGTGTTCCTCCATGCAGATCCATATTGGAGGCAGCAGCGCATGAGAGGACGGATGGCTGATACGCCTGAATCGAAGATCGGGGAGAAGATCCGGCTCATCGATAAGGCAAGGAGGAAATATTGTTTTTATTATACCAATACGGAGTTTGGCTACGCGGATCATTACGATGTCTGTCTGAGTACTTCGGCGCTGGGGGTCGAGACATGTACAGATATCATATTGAGGCTTGTGGGAGAAGAGAGTCCGGATCGATCGTGATACGGCTCTGCGGAATTGGTGGATGTGGGCTGTTGAAAGAGGGGAGTCCGGAAATATCATATTGCAGAAGATGCAGATCCGTTAACAGATAAATGGAAATGTGCTATATTGTCCATATGGAGCGGCCGTTCCTTTTTATAGAGTATATCATATGGGACTGTACTCCGTCAACAGGCAGGAGACAGAAAACCCCGGGGGATCGTTACCCCTGGGTTTTCTGCATATTCTTCCGCGCGGTGGACAGCATCAATTTGATCCTGTTCAACTGGTTCACTTCGCTGGCCCCCGGGTCGTAGTCGATGGCTACGATGTTGGACTGGGGATACCGTCTGCGCAGTTCCTTGATGACCCCTTTTCCCACCACATGGTTGGGCAGGCAGGCGAAGGGCTGGGTGCAGACGATGTTGGGGGTCCCGCTGTGGATCAGCTCCAGCATCTCCCCGGTGAGGAACCATCCCTCTCCGGTCTGGTTGCCCTCTGAGACGATCGGTCCGGCCATCTTTGCCAGTTCCGCGATGTTGGCGGAGGGGGTGAAGTGGCGGCTTTTCCTGAATGCGTCGTTGGCGGCGCCGCGGATGCGGTCGATCCCCCAGATAGCCAGATTTGCCATATATGCTGTCTTTTTCTTAGTACCCAGATGTTCTGCCTTGAAGTTCTGGTTGTAGAAGCTGTAGCTCATGAAATCGATCAGGTCCGGCACCACCGCTTCCGCGCCCTCTTTTTCCAGAAGTTCAGCCAGATAGTTATTGGCGGCGGGGAGGAATTTGACCAGGATCTCCCCTACGATGCCCACCCGGGGTTTTCTCTCATGGGAGATCGGGATCTGGTCGAAATCCCGGATCATCATCCGGCATATCTTCTTAAATACCGGGTAAGCGCAGTGCTTGTCGGACAGGAAGCGGATACAGCGTTTTTCCCATTTTCTGTGCATCCGGTCAACGGCGCCTTTCTTTAATTCATAGGGACGCATCCGGTAGATACATTTCATCAGGATGTCGCCGAAGACTGCTCCGTATGTAAGCCGCATGACTAGGGGCACAGTGATCTTGAATCCGGGATTTCTCTCCAGGCCGCTCAAGTTGATGGAGATCACTGGGATGTGGGACATGCCCGCTTTTTTCAGAGCCCTGCGGATGAATCCGATGTAATTGGAGGCGCGGCAGCCCCCTCCTGTCTGGGACATGATGATCGCTACTTTGTCCAGGTCGTATCTGCCGGATAATAATGCCTGCATGATCTGGCCCACTACCATCAGGGAGGGGTAACAGGCGTCGTTGTTCACATATTTCAGGCCCACATCTACGGCTTCTTTGTTATCGTTGGGCAGTACCTGCAGGTTATAGCCGCAGGAGTTGAAAGCTGCCTGCAGGATGGAGAAATGTATGGGCGACATCTGCGGGCACAGGATTGTGTAGTCCTTCCTCATGTCTGTGGTAAAAGGCCTTTTTTTGATGGCGGAGGTCCGTATCTTCCTTGTGCCTTTCTGTTGTTGTTTGACCCGGATCGCGGCGATTAGGGAGCGGACGCGGATGCGGGCGGCGCCTAAGTTATTGACCTCGTCGATCTTCAGGCAGGTATAGATCTTGCCGCTGTGTTCTAAGATCTCGTGTACCTGGTCGGTGGTAACGGCGTCCAGGCCGCAGCCGAAGGAATTGAGCTGGATCAGGTCCAGGTCGTCCCTGGTCTTGACGAAGTTGGCGGCGGCGTAGAGCCTTGTATGGTACATCCACTGGTCATTGACCCGCAAAGGACGTTCTAAAAGGCCGAGATGGGAGATGGAATCCTCGGTGAACACAGCCATCCCATAACTGTTGATCAGTTCCGGGATGCCATGGTGGATCTCCGGGTCTATGTGGTAGGGCCGTCCGGCCAGGACGATCCCGTGCCGTCCGGTCTCTTTTAAGTAGCGCAGAGTCTCCTCCCCTTTGCGCATCATGTCTTTTCGTGCGAATCGCAGTTCTTTCCAGGCCGCCTGCGCTGCCTGGGTGATCTCCTGGGAGGGGATATCCGGAAATGCTCCGATCAATCCCTGGGTCAGTACGTCCAGGCTCCCGAAGGAGAGGAACGGGTTCCTGAAATCAATGGAAGGGTCGTTCAGCTGCTCCACGTTGTTCTTGATGTTTTCCGGGTAGGAGGTGACGATGGGGCAGT
>CANTEW010000006.1 GCA_947652925.1 uncultured Lachnospiraceae bacterium | reverse complement strand
TCGCTCTGGCGGAGACGGAAAAAGAGCTGGGACTGCCCATCACCCAGGAACAGATCGACGAGCTGAAAGAACATGCGGAGGATATCAACTTCCAGGTGGCAAAGGAACGGGAACGCCAGGTGCGCCACGATGTGATGTCCCATGTCTATGCCTACGGCGTCCAGTGCCCCAAGGCGAAAGGGATCATCCATCTGGGGGCGACTTCCTGTTATGTGGGGGACAATACAGATATCATCGTTATGACAGAAGCTTTGAGACTGGTGAAGAAAAAGCTGCTGAATGTATTGGAGAAGCTGGCAGGATTTGCAAGAGAACATAAAGACCAGCCCACGCTCGCCTTTACCCATTTCCAGCCGGCCCAGCCCACCACGGTGGGAAAACGGGCCACACTCTGGATGCAGGAGTTCCTGCTGGATCTGGAGGACCTGGAGCATGTGCTGGGCGGCATGAAGCTGCTGGGATCCAAGGGGACCACAGGGACACAGGCCAGTTTCCTGGAATTATTTGAAGGACGCCAGGAGATGGTCGATAAGGTGGATCCCATGATCGCGGAGAAGATGGGATTTTCAGCCTGTTATCCGGTATCCGGACAGACGTATTCCAGGAAAGTGGACACCCGTGTGGCCAATGTATTGGCAGGGATCGCGGCCAGCGCACATAAATTTTCCAACGATATCCGGCTCCTGCAGCATTTAAAAGAGGTGGAGGAACCTTTTGAGAAAGACCAGATCGGATCCTCGGCGATGGCGTATAAGAGGAATCCTATGCGCAGCGAGCGGATCGCGTCCCTGGCCCGGTATGTGATGGTGGATGCTCTGAACCCGGCGATCACGTCTGCTGTCCAGTGGTTTGAGCGCACGCTCGACGATTCGGCCAATAAGCGTCTGAGCATACCGGAAGCTTTTCTGGCGGTGGACGGTATCCTGGATCTGTGCCTGAATGTGGCCGACGGCCTGGTGGTCTATCCGAAAGTGATCGAGAAGCGGCTGATGGCGGAGCTTCCTTTCATGGCAACGGAAAACATCCTGATGGATGCGGTGAAAGCCGGCGGGGACCGGCAGGAGCTGCATGAGCGTATCCGGGAGCTGTCCATGGAAGCGGCAAGACATGTGAAAGCGGAAGGGAAGGAGAACGACCTGCTGGAACTGATCGCGGCGGATGAGGCGTTCAATCTGACGCTTGAAGAGTTGAGAGGCGCGATGGATCCGGCCCGTTATGTGGGATGTGCGCCCCGGCAGGTGGAGGTATTCCTGGAGCAGGTGGTGGAGCCTGTCTTAGAGGAAAACCGGGGATCTTTGGGCTTGAAGGCGGATATCCATGTTTAGAGGGTGGATGCAGATGTGTCCGTTTTTGGGGGAGGTATTTTTTGATGATCATAGGGATCGTGGTCATAGCGGCCATCGTCCTGTTGGCTTTCTGGCTGATCGGGACGTATAATGCTTTTGTGCGTTTGCGCAATAAGACAGAAGAAGCCTTTTCGGCAATGGATGTTTCACTGAAGAAACGGTACGATCTGCTCCCGAATTTTGTGGAGACAGTGAAAGGATATGCAAAACATGAGAGAGAGACGCTGGAAGCGGTCATATCTGCCCGCGACCAGGCAGTCCGTTCCCATTCTGCGGAGGAAACGATCAAAAATGACAATGTTCTGGATACCACGCTGAAAGATCTGTTCGCGCTCACAGAGTCCTATCCGGATCTCAAAGCGGATCAGGATTTCCTGGCGCTCCAGAACCAGCTTTCCCGTATAGAGGAAGAGATCGCAGGTTCACGCAGGTACTACAATGGGGTGATCAATAAGTATAATACCCGCATAGAGATGTTCCCCGGGAACTTACTGGCGGGGATGCTCGGATTTCAGAGAAAGCCTCTCTATGAGGTGCAGGAGATCTATGAGCGGGATAATGTGAGAGTCACATTTTAGTCGTGTAAAAGTAGACGGAAGAGTATCAGTGCCGGCGGGATCAAGGCTGTCCTGCCGGCACTATCTTACTTTGAAAGTCCCGGCAAGCGGCAGCCCGGATCATGAATACAGGTGGCAGCTGTGGGAGTGCCGGAGGCACAGAGCAGCTGACTTTCATTCATGGTGATGTCGCTGTCAGGCGACATGTCAGTTTATTTTAAAAGAGGGAAGATCATATGAAAAGAGCGCTATATGCCTTTTTCTGCCTGGCGGCTGTGTTCGTCTGTTTTGCGGGAGGCGGCCTGTTCGCGTCTGTATCACAGGGAGGACAGGAGCTGGAGTACGACTCTGCTATGGAAACGGAACGCTATACCACAAAGGTAGAAGTGCAGGAGGATGGTTCCTATCAGGTGGAGGAACAGATCGAAGTAGATATGTTGGAAGAGAAACATGGGATCTACCGCTATATCCCACGATATGGGACGAGTGTCTACCGCGATCAGACGGGGGAGCAGCAAAAAGTCCCTTTTTATGGGAAAGTAGAACTCCTGGAGGCCAGTGCGCCTGCGGAGGTGTCTGATGAGAACGGCTGCGCTGTATTTAGGCTGGGCAGCGAGGATGAGACGGTATATGGCCCGGTGGGATATAAGATCCGCTATCGTTTCACGCCCCGTTTCCAGGAGGAAGGCTATCCCAATGCCTACTATAATGTGTTCCCCGCTATGTGGCAGAACCCCATCCCGGCGGGGAGTACTTTCTCTGTGGTCTTCCCCAAGGCCTTCGATCACGAGAGCCTGCGGTTTTATGTGGGCGCCTATGGTTCGGAAAGGGACGGAGGGGATGTGTTGAAGCTTACATGGTCGGGGGATACTCTGGAAGGGACGTTGGAGAAGGATCTTGAGCTGGGAGAGGGGCTCACATTCTTTGCCGTTTTGCCGGAAGGATATTTTTCAGGAGCGCGTGCCCTGTCCTGGCCGGGATATCTGGTCCTGGCCCTGTCGCTGGTCGGGTTTGGAGTGTCTGTGGTCCTGTTTTTGGCCTTCGGGCGGGATGAACCCATCTATCCTTCTGTGCAATATCAGCCTCCCCAGGGGATTGACAGTGCATCTGTCGGTTATATCATAGACGGGGCCGTGGAGGACAGGGATGTACTCTCGCTGATCATTTATTGGGCGGATCAGGGATTTTTGATGATCGAAGAGGAGAAAAAAGGGAAGCTGCGTCTCCACCGCGTGCGTCCTCTGCCTGCGGACGCGCCGGACTATGCCCAGACGATGTTCCAGGCACTGTTCAAAAAGGGCGATGTATGTAAGATAGAAAAACTCAGCGGTAAATTTTATGATACGATAGCCGCCGTGAAGGTCCAGGTCAAAAGATGTTTTCAGGGGGAGCGGGCTTTATACACAAAGAGTTCCCGCCTGGCGAGAAAAGCGGCCGGGTTGTTGTGCGCTCTCCCGTTCGGTGGGTCCATCCTGCTCACAGGTATGACTTCTTATACAAGTATGGGACAGGGGATCGTGTATATGGTCTGTTATATCTCTTTCCTGGCAGGGGCGTGTATCGTCTGTTATGGGGTGGATAGCTGGCACAGTAAGAGCGCTCCTCGGCGTGAGCGGCTCATGGCAGTGGGGGCGGCCCTGGTATGTATGGGACTGGCCGGAAATGGGGGCGTTTATCTGCAGAGGGTGCGTGAGGGAGAAGCCTTTTCATACATAGCGCTGTATGGCATCGTATGCGCCGTCTCTGTGGGGATGGTCCTGCTCACAGCTTTTATGAACAAGAGGACACAGGCTTGCGTGGAATGGATGGGGAGATTGCTGGGCCTTAGGGATTTCATCGAGACGGCGGAGCTGGACCGGCTGCAGGCGCTGGCGGAGGAGACGCCTCAGTTGTTTTATCACATCCTTCCCTATGCGTATGTGATGGGTCTGTCTGACGTATTTGCCAGCAGATTAAAAGGGCTGGCTCTGGAGACGCCCCAGTGGTATAGGGGACCTTATGGGGACGGGGGATATCTTGACTATCATGTGTTCCACCGAAGCCTCATGCGCAGTATGGATACGGCAGGGAAGTCTCTGGCTGTCCCGGAGCCTCCGAAAGCTTCTGGGAGCAGTATCTCTGGAGGCGGCTTCTCCGGTGGAGGGGGCGGTTTTTCCGGAGGCGGCTTTGGCGGCGGGGGAGGCGGTTCCTGGTAAGGTGTTTTCTTTTCGTGGTGGAGGACAGCACAGATGTTATCATCATTGGATGCCATATCAAAAGGGATCGATGAAATGATCATTGAAAATCATCCCCTGATATACTATAATAGACCAGTAACGCGAAGATCTTTGCCAATGAGGAAGAATGGCCTGTTGGCTATTAATTTGAAGATACGGGAGGTACTGCCAAATGGTTAGAGCGATTGTAGGAGCAAACTGGGGAGATGAAGGAAAAGGGAAGATCACCGATATGTTGAGCAAGGAGTCTGATATCATCGTCAGATTCCAGGGCGGAGCCAATGCGGGCCATACGATCGTCAACGATCATGGAAAATTCGCCCTGCACACACTGCCCTCCGGCGTATTTTATGATCATACGACCAGCATCCTGGGGAACGGCATGGCGCTCAATATCCCTGTCCTGTTCCAGGAGATGCGGGAATTGGTAGAGCGGGGAGTCCCCCAGCCGAAGCTCCTTGTCTCAGACAGGGCGCAGATGGTCATGCCATACCATATCTTGCTGGATGCCTACGAGGAGGAACGGCTGGCGGGAAGATCCTTTGGTTCCACAAGATCCGGGATCGCTCCCTTTTATTCTGATAAATATGCGAAGATCGGGTTCCAGGTCAGCGAATTGTTCGGCAGCCGGGATGCGCTGATGGATAAGGTGAGAAGAGTCTGTGAGATCAAGAATGTGCTGATCGAGCATCTGTATCATAAGCCTTTGCTGATACCGGAAAAGATCTTCCAGGAACTCATGTCTTATAAAGAGATGGTAGAGCCTTATGTGTGCGATGTGTCTTCGTATCTGTACCAGGCTCTCCAGGAAGGGAAGGAGATCTTGCTGGAAGGCCAGCTGGGTTCTCTGAAAGACCCGGACCACGGCATCTATCCCATGGTCACTTCATCTTCTACACTGGCCGGTTATGGAGCCATCGGCGCAGGCATACCTCCCTATGAGATCAAGAAGATCATCACTGTGGTAAAAGCTTATTCCAGCGCGGTGGGCGCAGGGGCGTTTGTATCGGAGATATTCGGGGATGAGGCCGACGAGCTGCGCAAAAGGGGCGGCGACGGCGGCGAATACGGCGCGACCACAGGCAGGCCCCGGCGGATGGGCTGGTTTGACACGGTGGCGAGTAGATACGGATGCCGTATCCAGGGGACGACAGACGTGGCATTCACGGTGCTGGATGTGCTGGGGTATCTGGATGAGATCCCTGTGTGTACCGGATATGAGATCGATGGGAAAGTGACGACAGAGTTCCCTGTGACCTCAAAGCTGGAAGAGGCAAAACCTGTACTGGAAGTGCTGCCGGGATGGAAATGCGACATACGCGGCATCCGGAAATATGAGGATCTGCCGGAGAACTGCCGGAGATATGTGGAATTTGTAGAAGAGAAGATCGGATCTCCCATCACAATGGTGTCCAACGGACCAGGGCGGGAGGATATCATCTACAGGAACAGATAAGTATAAAGGGAAAGCCGCAGGGGATCATCCTGCGGCTTTCATGCTCTCATCCTCCTATACATCCTGGAAGATCCCTGCTGCGTGCAGTTTTTCCATGGTCTCTGCATAAGAGGTAAACTGGAGGGTGTGGATGTGCATCTGGGACGCCGTATCCAGGTTCTCCGGACGGTCGTCCAGGAACAGGGCGCGGCGGGGGTCGATGTTGTATCTGCCCAGGAGAAACTGGTAGATCTCCGGATCTGGTTTGATCTGCCCTGTCTGGAAAGAGAAGATCTCTCCGTCCATATATGCGCGGAAAGGCATTTTATGCTCTGTTTTATGGAACAGATAGCGGGAGTAGTTGGAGAGTATGTAGAGATGAAAACCCTTCTCCCGGAATTTTTTTACAAATGATACGGCATAGTCGTATGTATGGATGCAGTCTCCGCAGTTTTCATAGACCATCCGGATCTCTCTTCGATATTGGGGTGCGTTCTGGATGAATGCTCCCAGATATTCCCGGTCGGGGAGCAGGCTCTTGTCCATCTCGTCCCACTGGGGGCTTAAGAATGTAGCGGCAGCCACGGCTTCCCGGACCTCTGGGGTGAACCCGAAAACATCCAGATATTTTTTCCATTCAAAACGCACCAATACATTTCCCACGTCAAAAATGATCGTATCGATCGGGCGGTCTTTTCCCATTTTCTCTCTCCTTACATCTATTATTTTTTCGTCCATCTATGGACCAGTATACAGGCGTATAGGATGACCGGTACACCGATGGTGCAGGCCACAGAAGCTTTAAACCAGTTGCCAGCTTGGGGGCTGTCCATAAGGGCTGTGACTAGAGTGGAGGCGTAGAGTCCTAATAAGAGCAGGACACCGGTCAGAGCCAGGATGCGTTTGCTTTTTTTCATTGTGATCCTCCGATCTTTTGATCCGTTTTGTTATTATTACTACAAAAGTGTGGGGTTGTCAAGTGCAGAGGGCTAAAAAAGGTATTGACAACTGATTGGTATCTATATACAATACCAATTAAAAGAGCAGAGAGTTTTCAAGGGAGGGGGAGCATGTGAAGATCTTTCAGAAAGGATTTAATTACTCGCAGGACGGGCAGGGGAACCGTCTTGTCTACCATTTGCAGGGGTGCAACATGAGATGTCCCTGGTGTGCGAATCCGGAGGGGATGCCCGTGGACGGAGTGATCATGTCAGATGCGGAGTGGCTCCTGGAGTCAGTCTGTCCCCACCAGGCGGTCACCGGGACGTCTGTGGACCGGAACGTGTGCAAAGGGTGTAAGGGGAGAGTGTGTATCACGGAGCATAAGACAAAGGGGCTGTATCTGTCTTATGAGGAGATGTCTGCGGAGGAGGTCCATAAGGAAGTGCAGGCCAATGCGCTGCTGTTCTATGACGGCGGCGGGGTGACGTTTACAGGGGGTGAGGCTACGGTCCAGTTTGACGAGCTGAGAGAAGTGCTGAAGGCTCTGGAGAGCTGTAAGATCCATAGGGCGATCGAGACGAACGGGACACATCCCCGGCTGTCGGATCTGTTCCCCTACATCGACCAGCTGATCATGGATTGTAAATCATGCGATCCGCAGGAGCATGAGAGATGGACGGGAGTATCCAATGAGAGGATCCTGGCGAACATCAGGAGAGCGGCCCGGCAGCATCCCAATCTCCATGTGCGGGTACCGCTGATCGGGGGTGTGAACGACAGCGGAAAGGACAGGGAAGAGTTGCTTGCTTTTTTCCGGGAGATCCGGGGAGAGAATGTGACTTTTGAGGTCCTGGCATACCATGGGTATGGCATAAAGAAGTGGGGGCAGTGCGGATGGGACTATAAGATGACAGAGAAGGCTTATGTGGATGAGGAGATCTTAAAAGGGTTCCGGCGGGCGATCAAAGAGATCGGGGCGAGGTATCGGGGGACATGAGCGGGCACCGGAAAGCGTATATTTATTGCGGGATATGTGTATCGATGGAAAGATGGGAGGATGGATGATATGAGGATCGAAGAGATATTGACGGCACAGGAGATCACGGATCTGGCGAAGAGGCGGTTTGAAGAGGAGCGGGCCACAGACCATCTGGAGGGTTGGTTCCTGGCGAGAGAGATCATGCGGGAATGTGATGAAAAGTATAAGGAGGAGGCGGACTGCATCCGGATCGCCAGGACGCTGGTGGGAGTGGCGGAGGGGATCCCGCTGTGGCTCAGCGACTATCATGTGTTCGCGGGCACGCAGGACGATGCTTTCGCCAGGTCTTATGCATTGATCAATCCGGCGTTTTCTGTGGATTCTTTTACCGGATATTGTGACCCGGTGGCGGTGTTTGGGGATATCGAGCCCATCGGGGATATCACCCAGGAGCGGATCGACGATCTGAGAGCTTACAATGAGGAGACGGAGTTTGCGAGAGCACTGCGCAGCGCTTATGATAAGGCGGGGGATAAGACCAGCGAGGCGATCTTCTTCATCGAACAGGTGACAGGGCATCTGATCCCGGACATGCGGGGCGTCCTGGCAAATGGTGTGGAGAGCCTGAAAGGACAGATCCGGGAGAAAGGATCCAAAGAGACAGACGGAAAGAAACGAGAGTACTATAAAGCGATGGATATAGCGCTGGACGCGGTCCTTGTCCTTGCCTCCCGGTATGCGGATCTGGCACGGGAAAAGGCTGAGAGGGCAAATGGGAAGGACAGGGAGCGTTTCCTGCTCATGGCGGAGACACTGGGCAGGGTGCCCAGATACGGCGCGGAAGATCTCTACCAGGCGATCCAGTCTTTTATCCTGCTGTGGCAGGTGATGTGTCTGGAACAGACGCCGAACCCATATGCCTTTTCAGTGGGGAATGCAGACAGGATCTTCGAACCGTATAGAAAGGCAGAGGATACGGGAAGAGAGCTGGCAGCGGCTTTGTTTGAGCATCTGCTTGTCTTTTACAACGTGGCGGACAGGAGCTGGGCGATCTCTCAGAACCTGATCGTAGGCGGGAAGTCAGATACAGGAGAGGATATGACGAACCCCACATCCTACGCGCTCCTGGATGCATACTATGATATGAACCTCCCCCAGCCGATCTTGTCTGTAAAACTGCATAAAAACACGCCGCAGGAACTTTATGAGAGCCTGGGGAGGTTCCTGTTCACCCCGGGATGTCTGACGCCTTCTTTTTTCAATGACGACGCAGTATTTGAGATCTTGCGGGAGAGGAGCCATGTGGGACCCGAAGACCTCCAGGACTACGCGGTGGCAGGGTGCCAGGAACCTCTGATCATGGGGAAAGATAATGGAAATACTACGAACAGCTGGCTGAACCTGGCAAAGATACTGGAATTGAGCCTGCATGGAGGCGTCTCAGCGATCTCCGGCAAAAAGTTTGGGAAGAGCTATGAGGAGAACGGCTTTCATTCGGAGCTGGAAGTGCTGAAAAATATCCGCTCCATCTTCTACCGCGATCTGGAAGAGTATGTGGACCAGATGGTGGAGTGCGCCAATGCTGCTTCAGAGGCCGTGTCGCTCCTCCAGGTGCCGTTTCTGTCAACATTCATGGGAGGCGTCGACAGCGGGGTGGATGTGAGGGATACGAAAGAGCAGGGGACAAGGTACAATGGGAGCGGCTGCCTGATCCATGGCCTCTCGGTGGTGGCAGATTCATTTATAGCCATTGATACGCTCTTAAAAGAGCGCCCGGAGGATGCAGGGCGGATGTTAGATGCTCTCCGAGATGATCTTAGACACGATCCGGAGATGTGGCAGTATCTGTTGACAGCCCCTAAATATGGGAACAACATTGCCCAGGTGGACGATGAGGCGGCTCAGATCGTCAGCCGGGTCAGTGACCTGGTGGCTTCCAGGAAGAATTATCTCGGCAATCCTTTCCGTGCAGACTGGGCTTCTCCATCCACACATCTTCTCTACGGCTATTGGGTGGGCGCCACTCCGGACGGGAGGAAGGCCAGGGAACAGCTGGGCTATGGTATCGATCCTCTGTATGGGGAAGCACATGCAGGGCTTGGGTTTCGGATCATGTCCAATATGAAACTGCCTTTTGAGAAGATGAACGGCGGCTGCGCCTCCCATCTTGGGATCGACCCCCGGTATTTTAAGACGGAGTCCTTTGAGACGAAAGGCGTGGAATTCAGGGATAAGATCATCAACCCCCTGTTTTTCAATCCCGGGAAAGAAGGGATCTTGCCCTTTTATCTCTATGTGAATGTGACCACGCCGGATATGCTGCGCAAAGTCCTGGCGGATCCGAAGAAATATGCGCCCAGCGGGGTCTATATCATGCGGATCCACGGCACGTTCGTGAATTTCCTGGATCTGTCCCCGGATATCCAGGAGGATATCATCAAACGTCTTGACATGGAGTCCACGTCTATGTAGTATGGAAACATGAGGAATGATGAAAATCTGTATAAGATCGTAAAAGATAAGATATGTGACCGGATATATGAAGGATATCACGAGAACGGGGACAGGATACCGTCGGAGCGTGAGCTTGCGGAACGGATGGATGTGAGCAGGGTCACGATCCGGAGAGCCCTCACTGAGCTGGAGGGAGAGGGGCTGATCCAGAGGGAAGTGGGGCGCGGGACGCGGGTCACGTTCCATAACTGCGGGCATCCGGGGGAAGCGGATATGATCGTACTGATCGCGCCTGCCCGGAATCCTTTCTTCTCCAGATTTATCCAGCTCTTCCAGGATCATGCGGAGAAAAAGGGCGCGCTCCTTTTGTACGTGGAGAAGCCGCGCAAAGAGATGCTGGAAGATTGTCTTTACAGGCTGTATAAGAGGGGGCTGCGCAATGTGGTCGTCTGGCTGGAGGATATCCAGCCAGATCCCCGGAAGCTTGAGCGTCTGCGGGCGCTGGGCATGAATATGGTGTTCTTCGATTCGGATCAGGGACTGCCCTATGCGGATTGTGTGGCGCTGGACAACAGACGGGCAGTCAGCGTGCTCTATGGAGAGCTGGAGCGAAAAGGATGCAGGAAGATCGGGTATATAGGATGGGATGCCCTGGCGATGTACAGCATCCGGGAGCGGGAGGAGGCTTATCGGGAAAAAACGGGAGGAAAGGGCTCACAGATGCTCTGCCGGATATCCTGGCAGGACAAAGAAGACCGGGAGCAGATCATAGCGCAGACGCTTTGGCAGCGCAGGGAGAGACTGCCGGATGGAGTGATCTGCGGTGACGGAGAGATCGGGGCGGCCGTGTCAGGGGCATTGGGAAGATCGAAGATCTGCCTCCGGATTGGGGCAGTAGATGAGTTTTCAAAGGACAGCGATGGAGATGCTGTCCTCTATCGTCAGGATCTTGACACTACGGTGGAGAGGATATTTGCCTGTCTTGAGGAGCAATGCGGAGATGGAGGGGACTGGAAGGCAGATCTCTATCGGGTCGAGGGGATGTTATGCAGATAACATCCCCTTTCTCTTAATAGGACATGGCCCGGTAAGCATTTTCTCCCCAGATGATATTTAATTCTTCATTGCTGATCTTGGCTCCGTCACCTGTCCAGGGATCGTTGTAGTAAAAGCCTTCGTCGTCGTATCCAGTCAGAGCCACGGTGTGGGAACCGAAGCCATCCAGTCTGGTCACCCATAGGAGGACCAGATGTTTATCCCAGAGTTTTTCTTTTAGCTTTTCCAGGCTGCAGCCGGTCATATCCTCAAAGCTCCCAAAATATTTCTTGGTGATGGAAGCTAATCCTTTAGGGTATATCACAAGGCTGCCGCCGCTGGACGAATAGGGGCTCCCCACAAATCCCTGGTCAGGGTCGGGACTGGAGGGCATGATGTTTGCCGCCTGGATCTTATTGATCTTGACATCTGCGTATGCCGCCATCATCGTCCATGATGTGATCTCACATCCGGTGGGCAGTTCAGGCTGCTGGCAGATGGTCTTTGCCAGATTTTTCACAGAATAGATCCTGCCGGTCTTTTTGGAAGCTTTGTATTCCACGTTGGAAACGCGGAAAGTCCCTGTCTCCAAATGGCCCTGGCTGTTGTAGTAGGTCTGGAAAGCAGTCCCTTTTTTGGGATCCCTGGTCAGGAAACCAGTGACCATCTCGCCTGTATCTTCATCAAGATAATATTGATATCTGCCGATCTTATGGGGACCGAAGAGTTGTTCCCCCGTCTCAGGGTCGTAATGATATTTTTTTGTCCCGATCTGGACAAAGCCTGTCTGCATGATGCCGTCGGGATCAAAATAGTAATGGGCATTCTCTATCTCTACCTGCCCGGTCATCATATCGCCGTTCTCATCAAAATAATATCTTTTACCGTCTGACTCTAAAAAGCCTTTATGTAGTCTTCCGTCTTTATAATATCTTGTTTTGCCGCATTCTCCATAAAATCCATTTTTTATCACATCGGTGATCTTCGGACGGGATGCAGGGATCCCGGCGGATAATTCCATGAGCGTTTTTGTTTCCCGTTGGGGGTTTATCCCGGCAGCGTTTACTTTCAGCGTACACAGAGAACTTGCGATCAAAAATATGAACACACTCTTTTTCATGATGATCTTTTGTTGGAGCCTCCTTATTTCCCTTTATGTTGGTCATTATAGCACAGAATACAGTATGATAGGTGGAAAAATACTGTTTTTGATATAAAAAGATCACCGGGAAAAGAAATGTTTGCCACATCCCCTTGTTTTTATGGTATTATTATCGTAGATGCTGTGAGAGTGGAAGAGTAGGGGGAGCGTCTATGGAGAGGGATCAAAAGATAGATGTAAATGTCTTCAGATGGTTTATTTTGTGTGCTGTGGTATGTTTTTTTGCCTTGACGCCCATGCATGTGCGGGCAGAGTCCGCTCTGTCTGTTCGGTACAGCCCTGCGCAAAAGGGCTATTATCTATACCGGGCGCCGGGAAAGAAAATGCTCCGGCCGGGTCTGTATCAGATCAAAGGCAAGAAAGCGCATGGACGTATCTTTGACGGTATCTATCTGGTGTCGGAAAAGGGGCGGATCAATACTGCGCCAGGGATCTATCATATCCGGGATACAAAAGTCATCGGCAAGCAGCGCTATTATAGAGGGTACTATCACATTGGCAAAGGAGGCCGGCTCCCAACGCAGAGAGGTGTGGTGTACCGGAAAGATACGAAAGTCCGCGGCCATGGTCTCAACGGATATTATTATCACACGAAGATCGGGCGGATCATATCCGGATCCAAGGGACTGGTCTATCTGGACTGCAAGGCGAACGGGAGGCGGTTCCTGGGCTATTATCACCGGGATGCCATGAGCAGGATCTGTGTAAAGAGTACGATCCGCAAGATCACAAGGAAGGATGGGGCTAATAAACGGTTTCCTGGCTATCGCTATTTTGGGAGGGGCGGACGCCTGGATACTTCCCAGTGTACCCATAGATTGGATCTTACCTATAAGGGGGTCAGATACCGGGGGCTTTATTGTTTTGCCGGAAAAGACGGGCGGATGGTCCGGAAAAAAGGATTGTTTAACGTAGAGGATACCTATTATTATGTGACGGATACCAAGGGCAGATGCCTGGCGGGGGCAAAAAAGAAGATCAAAGGTTTTATGTATTCTTTTGCCAGAGACGGCGCGGGCAGGCGTACCAGCACAAAGCTTGGAGGGCTGAAGGCCAAGCTGCAGTCTATGACCGGCAGCTATGGAGGGATCTGGTCAGTCTATGTAAAACGGTTGGATGACAATGATTCGCTGACGATCGATGACCGGCCGCTCTATGCAGCCAGTCTGATCAAGGCGTATGTGATGGCTTCTCTGTATGACCAGATCGGACAGGGGAAGGTACAGGAGACGGCTGAGATCTCTGCGCTGCTCCGTTCCATGATCACAGTCAGTTCCAATGTGGATTTTAATGAACTGGTCATGAGGCAGACATCCCACCATGATTTTCTCACGGGCTGCGGTGTGATCAATGGCTATCTGGCCCGGAATGGCTTTCGAAATACCGGGATCCACACGGCCTACGCGGGACTGGGTATCTCGGATGGCGGGACGAACTACACCAGTGTGA
Organism: uncultured Lachnospiraceae bacterium; assembly: GCA_947652925.1. Taxonomy (GTDB): domain Bacteria; phylum Bacillota; class Clostridia; order Lachnospirales; family Lachnospiraceae; genus MGBC164599. Next base: position 72,617 of record CANTEW010000006.1, on the reverse strand, counting down.
GGGACTGTGGGAGATTGCTGGAATCTATCTACCGGGGGACTTGTGTAGACAGTGCGTATTCCAAAAAGATGCTGGGGCTCCTCTTAGGGCAGCAGTGGCGGTGGAAGATCCCTGCGGGGGTGCCTTCCGGCGTCGCTGTCGCAAATAAGACGGGCGAGATAGAGGGATACTGTGAACACGATATGGCGATCGTGTACGGCCCAAAGTGTACATACATCCTCTGTGTCATGAGTGAAGGCTCTTATAATGCGATCGGCCGTATCGCACAGATCTCGAGGACGGTGTATGATCACTTGGAGAAATAGGAGAGGTGTACGAAAATATAAGGGAAAGAGCAGGAGTGGTCGAAATGTTAGATTTTGTGAATGATTATGCGGAAGGGGCTCATGATAAGATACTGGACAGACTCAGGGAAACGAATCTGGAGAGTACGCCTGGTTATGGGAACGACTCCTTTTGTGAGAGTGCGAGACAGAAGATAAGGAAAGCATGTGGATGCGAGGGGGCGGACGTTTATTTTCTAGTGGGTGGGACGCAGAGCAACCAGGTCGTCATCGACTCTGTGCTCAGGGGCTACGAAGGCGTGATCGCGGCCGAGACTGGCCATATCGCCGTCCATGAGGCCGGGGCCATAGAATCCACTGGTCATAAAGTCCTGGGACTGCCCCACGAAGAGGGAAGACTGCAGCCGGATGTGGTGCGGAGATATATAAAAGATTTCTATGCGGATGCAAACCATGACCATATGATGTTCCCAGGCATGGTCTATATCTCCCATCCCACGGAGTATGGGACGCTCTATACAAAACAGGGATTGGAAGGTCTCTCGGCAGTGTGCAGGGAATATGGTATCCCCCTCTATCTGGACGGCGCCCGTCTGGGGTATGGGCTGGCGTGTGCGGATACGGATGTATCTCTGGAGGATATCGCAGAGTATTGTGATGTGTTTTATATAGGCGGGACGAAGGTGGGCGCCTTGTGCGGGGAGGCGGTGGTCTTCACGAAAGAGAACACGCCCCGGCAGTTCCTCACACTGATGAAGCAGCACGGCGCGCTGCTGGCAAAGGGGCGTCTGCTGGGACTCCAGTTTGACGTGCTGTTTACGGACGGCCTGTATCTGGAGATCGGAGAGCATGCGCTTAAGATGGCTGCGTTATTAAAAAAGGCTTTTGCGGAAAAGGGTTATCGTTTCTATATAGAGTCGCCCACGAATCAGATCTTCATCGTTCTAGACAACAGGCAGATGGAAGAGCTGGGAAAGAAGGTCAATTTCAGTTTCTGGGAGCGGCTGGATGATGAGCATACAGTCGCCAGATTTGTGACCAGTTGGGCGACGCAGGAAAGCGCAGTACGGGGATTGATCTCGATATTATAGAAAGAGGAGGCATTGTGGCAGTCATGGATCAAAGGAAGATCAGGAATTTTTGTATCATCGCGCATATCGATCATGGGAAATCAACCCTGGCAGACAGGATCATCGAGATGACGGGGCTTTTGACCGACAGGGAGATGCAGTCCCAGGTATTGGACAATATGGATCTGGAACGGGAGAGAGGCATCACGATCAAAGCACAGGCTGTCCGTACAGTATATAAGGCGAAAGACGGGGAAGAGTACATCTTCAATCTGATCGATACGCCGGGACATGTGGATTTTAATTATGAAGTGTCCAGGAGCCTGGCGGCTTGTGACGGGGCCATCCTTGTGGTGGACGCGGCCCAGGGTATCGAAGCCCAGACACTGGCAAATGTCTATCTGGCCCTGGATCATGACCTGGACGTGCTGCCCGTGATCAATAAGATCGATCTTGCCAGTGCGGATCCGGACCGGGTGGTGGGTGAGATCGAGGATGTGATCGGGATCGAGGCCCAGGACGCGCCGAGGATCTCTGCCAAGACCGGGGAATATGTGGATCAGGTGCTGGAGCAGATCGTGGAGAAGATCCCGGCTCCGGGAGGCGACCCGGAAGCGCCGCTGAAAGCTCTGATCTTCGACTCTCTCTATGACTCTTATAAAGGAGTGATCGTCTTCTGCAGGATCAAGGAAGGCACGGTCAAAAAAGGGACCCCGATCCGGATGATGGCTACAAAGGCGACGGCAGAAGTGGTCGAAGTGGGTTATTTCGGCGCCGGGCAGTTCATCCCCTGTGACGGACTGCAGGCGGGTATGGTGGGATACATCACGGCCAGTATCAAGAATGTACGGGATACCCGTGTGGGCGATACGATCACCAACGACCAGCATCCCTGTGCGGAGGCTCTGCCCGGTTATAAGAAAGTCAATTCCATGGTCTACTGCGGGCTGTATCCGGCGGATGGGGCGAAATACCAGGATCTGCGGGAGGCGCTTGAAAAACTGCAGCTCAACGACGCGGCCCTCCAGTACGAGCCGGAGACGTCGGCGGCTCTGGGATTTGGATTCCGGTGCGGTTTTCTCGGGCTTTTGCATCTGGAGATCATCCAGGAAAGACTGGAGAGGGAATATAACCTGGATCTTGTCACTACGGCGCCGGGGGTCATCTATAAAGTATATAAGACAAACGGGGAGATGGTGGAACTGACCAATCCCTCCAATCTGCCGGATCCTTCGGAGATCGACCATATGGAAGAACCGATCGTGGCGGCAGAGATCATGGTGACCACAGAGTTTATCGGATCGATCATGGAACTGTGCCAGGAACGGCGTGGACAGTACCAGGGGATGGAATATATGGAAGAGACGCGCGCCCTTTTGAGATACCATCTGCCTTTGAATGAGATCATCTATGATTTCTTCGACGCACTCAAATCCCGTTCAAAGGGATATGCGTCCCTGGATTACGATCTGTATGGCTATGAGACCAGTAAACTGGTGAAACTGGATATCCTGTTGAATAAAGAAGAGGTGGATGCTCTGTCTTTCATCGTCCATGCGGACACGGCTTATGAACGGGGGAGGAAGATGTGCGTGAAATTAAAAGACGAGATCCCCCGCCAGCTCTTCGAGATTCCGATCCAGGCGGCCATCGGCAGTAAGATCATCGCCCGGGAGACGGTGAAAGCCCTGCGCAAAGATGTGCTGGCTAAGTGTTACGGGGGTGATATCACCCGTAAGAAGAAGCTGCTGGAGAAACAGAAAGAGGGCAAGAAGCGGATGCGCCAGGTAGGGAATGTGGAGATCCCGCAGAAAGCATTTATGAGCGTCTTGAAATTGGATGAGCAGTGATGATGAGGAAAAAATGATCAAAGAAGGATGGGAGGAGAGGAGTTGACTCCTGAAATGATCTCGGGATTGATTGATGGGCTGCGTAAGATACTTGGAAAAAATATACGACAGATCATTTTGTATGGATCTGCGGCAAGGCAGGAAGATACAGAAGAAAGTGATGTTGATATTGCGATCATCTTGGAACAGGGTTTTGATAAGGGCAGCAGGAAAAGATTTATTGAGTGGGCGGCAGAGATGGATCTGAAGTATGAAAAAGTCTTTTCCATCATTGATATCGAAAAAGAGAATATGGATAAATGGGGGGATGTACTCCCGTTCTATAAGAATATCTATAAAGAAGGGGTCATCTTATGGACGGCAGCATGAGGGGATTGTCATGTTATCGGATAGAACATGCGAAAGAAATGTTGATAGCTTCAGAAGAAAATCTGAAAGTAAAACAATATAAAACATCTTTAAACCGTTCTTATTATGCTATATTTCATGCCATGAGAGCTGCAAATATCTTAGAAGGTTTTGACTCTTCAAAACACTCGGGGGTCATTGCGTATTTCAATAGGTCATTTTTGAAGAGTGAGAAGATTGACAGAACATTTTCCGTGATCATTAAAGAAGCTTCATTTTTGCGGGAAAAATCAGATCATGATGACTTTTATATAGCGAGCAAAGGAGAAGCAGTCGTATAGTTAGAAAATGCAAAGATATTTGTAGATGCTGTGGAGAGATATATCAATGGACAAAAAATATAAAAAATTCCGTCTATACGTCCACATCCCGTTTTGTATCAGAAAATGTGCCTACTGTGATTTTTTATCCTGGAATGCAGGCCGGGAAGAGCAGGATCTGTATGTCCGGGCGTTATGTGGAGAGATACGTTCTCACAAAGGAAGATATCCATACAGGGTGTCTTCCTTATTTGTAGGCGGCGGTACGCCTTCGGTACTGGAGATCCGGTCATTGGATCAGATCATGGATACGCTGGCCGATACCTTTTCTTTTGCTGAAGGGGCGGAGATATCCATAGAAGCCAATCCGGGTACGGTCACTCTGGAGGGACTGAGAGCGTATCGACGGATGGGGATCGGCCGTATCAGCTTCGGTCTGCAATCCACACAGGATAAGGAGCTGAGAGAGCTGGGCAGGATCCATACCTATGGAGGATTTCTGGAGAGTTATGATCTGGCGCGGAGAGCAGGATTCGACAACATCAATGTGGATCTGATGTCGGGGATCCCCGGGCAGTCTATAAAGAGCTGGCGGCAGACTCTGTCCCGGGTCATGGGTCTGGAGCCGGAACATATATCAGCTTACAGTCTGATCATAGAAGAGGGGACGCCCTTTGCCCAGAGGGAGCTGGATCTTCCGGGGGAGGAAGAGGAGAGAGAGATGTATGAGTCCACATCTTGGATCCTGGGGCAAAAGGGTTATGTCCAGTATGAGATCTCCAACTATGCCCGGCCCGGTCGGGCATGCGCCCATAACATCGGTTACTGGACACGGGACCATTATCTGGGTCTGGGTCTGGGGGCGGCTTCGCTGATGGGTGAAATGAGATGGAACAATACGGATCTGATAGAGGAGTATCTGGCCTGTGCCCCCAACCCAGACCGGCTGCATGTCCATGTGGAAGAGCTGCCTGTCGCAGAACAGATGGAGGAGATGATGTTTTTGGGACTGCGCATGATGGCGGGTGTCCGGCGGCAGGATTTCCAAGAGATATTCGGGGTGGGCCTGGATGAGGTCTATGGAGATGTGGTCAGGCGTATGGCGGGCCTGGGGCTTCTGGCGGACGACGGGCAGCGGATATGCCTGACCAGACGGGGGATCTCACTGTCTGATCAGGTGTTTGTGGAGTTTATGTTTTGAGAGGCCCAGATGGCTTTGAAAGGATGGTCGTTGTCTGATCATGATCTTTCAGAGCCATTTTTGATCTGAAAAGAAGAGCCAGATGAAACTTTTCTATGCTCTCCTCCATCTAATGAGTGTAGACGAAAAAAGATACATACAGGATGAAGGGAGGAAGGGAGTATAGAGATGCATGAGCTTGTACAAAAAGCTATCCAGGGAGACACGGATGCTTTTCTTGGGCTGATGGAGGCCAATTCTCTGTCTATGTATAAGGTGGCCCGCGGGATATTGAGAAACGACGATGATGTGGCGGACGCTATACAGGATACGATCTTGACCTGTTTTGAGAAACTCCATACCTTGAAGAGAGCAGAGTATTTTAAGACCTGGCTGATACGTATCCTGATCAATGAGTGTAGTCAGATCCTGAGGCATTATAAAAAGGTCAGTCCCTTGGAAAGACTGCCGGAGACACCGCGGCAGGACAGTTCGCTGGCTGAATTTGAATTTAAGGAGATGTTGGGGCAGGTGGATGAGAAATACCGTGTCATATTGGTACTCTACTATGAACAGGGTTTTAAGATCGCTGAGATCGCGGAGCTTTTGGAAGTGAAAGAAAATACAGTGAAGACCAGGCTCGCCAGGGCAAGGGAACAGATACGGTGCGCTTATTTTCAGGAAATACCAGAAAAAGGAGGGATCCTAGATGAGAGAACACACACGGCTGGATAAAGAGATCCAGGAGACCATGACAAAGGGATTTCCCGTGCCGGAAAAGGTGAAAAACGCCCAGGACGCGGCTTTCGCCCGTATCAGGGATATGCAGGGATCAAAAGAGATATCGGGAGAGCGGAAAAAGAGAGGAAATATGATCTTCAAAATCTGTACGGGCCTTGCGGCAGCGGCGGTAGTCTTTCTCGTCGTATGCGTCGCGGATCCTGCCTTTGCTGCACAGATCCCTCTGGTGGGACGTGTTTTTGGAGCGTTGGGGGATTCACTGGGATTTTCTGGAGATTACAGCGGGTATGCAAAGCCTCTGGAAAAGGATAGTGGCGATACAGGAGCAGACGGCACAGGAGGGGAGGTCGCCGTGCAGAGCGAAAATACACTTTACAGCCAGACCAAGAACGGCATGACCATAACTTTGTCAGAAGTGTACTGCAATGATGTGGCTCTCTATATCAGTATGGTACTCACGTCCGAAGAGGGATTTCCGGACACTCTGACCGATCAGGAAGGGAGACAGTCTCTCCATCTGTGGGACAGTATGATAAAATTTGACTTTAACCCGCAGGAAGATCTGGTCGCCACGGGCGGCAGTGATAGCCTGGATGGGAGATTTTTGGATGGACATACGTATGTGGGGGTGATCCGGTCTGACCTTTCAGCTTCTGAGGAAGTCATTGACCGCGCGGGTTATGAAAGTGCATGGAACAATTTTATGCTGTCTCTGGGTATCACAGAGCAGGAGCTTGGAGAGGATCCCGCAGGAGCCCATGAAAGAGCATGTCAGATCCTGGGTATAGACGATATGACCGACGAGTCCCTTGCCAGAGTCGGGGGCCCAAAATGGGAAGACTACAAAAAAGAGGTGGAAGTGCCGGAAAGTTTTAAGGTCAAGCTTTCCATCCCCATGGTGGTGGGGGATAAGGCGGATCCAGATACCCCGGAGATGCCTGAGGACCTGCGGGCAGCGTATGAACAGGGTATGCGTGAGAATGGCCTGGGGCTCACAGACGAGGCGTATAAGGGATTTACCGACGAGCAAAAAGAGATCGAGCATCAGCTCTTTACAGAAATGTGGAATGGATACGGCCAGCGTTTCCCAGAGACAAATGAGCATCCGAATAAATATGAAAACTGGTGGGCAGAGGGTCCCTGGGAATTTTCATTGGATGTGGATAAGAACAGTGAGGGGACGGTCGTAAAAGAGATCAACGATGTGGATGATAACGGCCTGGGGCTGGTGTCAGTGACGAAAACGCCCTTTGAGATCATTGTTGACGACGGCCAGCCGGGGGCGGACTATTTTACCGTTGCGCTGGATGCGGACGGCGACATCCTGGACTACGGGGGCAACAGCAATAGCAGTACGGACACTTTCGCCATCCAGGACAGGGATGTATCCAGGATAGATATCTATATCTGTGACTATATAGAATATATGGATGAGCTGAAAGTCTATTACTGGTCCGAGGACTATGAGGAGAAGAAAAAGGAAAAGACATTCAAGCAGCTTTTGGATGAGCGCGCCCTTTATCATAAAGAGGTTGTGTTTGGGGAGTAGGAGATCGTGCGTGATCAAAAAAAGTGTAGAGCCCTTGCGGTCTGGCAGGGGTTTTACACTTTTTTGTGAAGTGTTTATAAAAAAGTATTGACATCATGAAATTTTATTTTATAATAGAATCATGCAAAAGGCATAAGCATTTACAGCAAAACCCTACATATATTGTCATATTCAACAAAATTAAATAATATTTTTTGGGAGAAGCGCTGATATTTGCGAAATGCTGAAAAAAAATTTCATTTCAATCTAAGGAGGAGAACGATTATGAAATTGAAGACAGTAGCGAAAAAAGTGCTTTCCGGAGCTTTGGTCGGTGCGATGGTATTATCACTGACAGCATGCGGCGGCGGTTCTTCATCAAGCGACTCTGGGACTGACAGCGGGAGTGGAGAGAGTACGGAGGCCGCCGGGAGCGAGGAGAGCAGCGAGACCGCGAAGAGCGAAGAGAGCAGCGGGGACGGCGTGACACTGAAATTCCAGCAGTGGTGGGGCGCAGAACTCCCGGAGGGCTATCTGGACGATATCGTAGCCAAGTATAAGGAAGAGACAGGTGTCACTGTAGAACTCCTGACAGCGCCCTGGGCCGATACAAAGACGGCGATCACAGCCGGCGCTACAAATGGCACGATCGCAGATATCATCAGCGTGGACGGCGCGTGGCTGGCAGAGTTTGCCGATATGGGCATCATCGCAGATGTGGAAGCCGCCGGTGTGGACGCCAGCCTTGCCAGCGACATATGGGAAGTGGACGGGACAAAATATGTAGTCCCAGTCAATAACTTCGCATATCCCATGTATGTGAACATGGATATCCTGGAAAAAGCAAAAGTCGCAGAGATCCCGAAGACATGGACAGAGCTGATCGACGCATGTAAGAAGATCAAAGAGGCAGGATATTCCGCATTCGCCCTGAACCTTGGCACGACAAATGCAAATGGTATCCAGAATGTATTCGGCGGGACAGGATGGGCATCCGGGATCAAATTGAAAGATGACAGCGGCGCGTATAAGACAGACGGCAATGAAGATCTGGCTTCCCTGGCAGAGCTGTTCAAGACATTGTATGATGAAGAATGCCTGTATCCAGGTATGAGCACACTGGAAGAGTCTGAGATGACAAGTAACTTCGCAGCGGGCAACTGCGCATTCACATTGGCATCTGCGGCGACGATGAGCCAGTTCACAGATATTAACTTTGAAGCAACGACAGTCCCTGTAAAAGATGACTTTGACGGTGAGAGCGGCATCTGCTACGCAAGCTGGGCAGTTGGGATCTCTGAAGCCAGTGAGAATAAAGAAGAAGCGGCTAAATTTGTTAATTATCTCCTTGGCGGCCTGGACGGAACAGACGGTTCTGTTGCTGCAGGCTTGGCAGTAGAGATGTCTGCATTCCCTAACAGTACAGTCGCTGAGCCGGATTATAGCGCGGCGCCGGAGCAGTTCCAGTCCTTCTATGAACTTTACAAAAACTGCTATGTGATCAACGAGTATATCGGTCTGGCAAATGCCTCCGATGTGATGACATCCATGACAAACGACCTTGTATTATATCTTGAAGGTGACCTGGAATGTGATGCGATGTTGAAAAATTGGCAGGGCTATCTTGATGAAGCTGGGAAATAGAGCTGATCTGGGATGAGATCATTGGGAAACAGGATCAGGCTTTTGGTCCTGTTTCCTTTTATTATCATAATGCGAGGAGGGGTTGATCTTGAAATTATTCGGAAAGAAGACCGCGCCGTATAGATACCTGCTGCCTACGTTAGTCCTGATGATCGTGTTCTTGGTGGTACCGATCATCATGGTGATCCGTTATTCTTTTGTAGACAAAGCAGTCGTATCGCCGGATCCCCAGTTTGTAGGTCTGGCTAACTATGCGGAATTGTTCGCGGACAGTTCATTTTGGAATGCGGTGTCCAATACGATCATATTTGTGGTCGTGAGTGTGGTCGCGCATCTCGTGATCGGGATGATATTCGCCATGCTCCTGAACTCGAAATATTTTACAAACAGGACGAAGACGATCGCCCGCGTGGTCTACATATTGCCGTGGGTGTTCACGGCGTCTGTTGTGGCGATCTTGTGGAAGCTGATGCTGCAGCCTTCCGGTATCATCAATTATCTGATGTCTGCCCTGCCCCAGGTGAGCAGGAATACGGAGTGGCTGAGCAACAAGGATCTGGCGCTTGCCGTGATCTGTTTTATCAATATCTGGTGCGGATATCCGTTCTATATGATCAGTATCCTTGCCGGGCTGCAGGGGATCTCAGGGGATCTGTATGAGAGTGCTGCGATCGACGGGGCCACCCTGACGAAGAGCTTTCTGCACATCACGATCCCCCAGCTGAAACCGATCCTCATCAGTATCGCTATGCTGGACTTTATCTGGACGCTGCAGTCCTTTAATGTTATCTGGATGCTGACTGGCGGCGGTCCGGTCCAGTCTACGGAAACTCTGAGTATCTATATCTACAAGCTGGCGTTCCAGAAAGTAGACTATAGTATGGCTGGTACAGCCGCGACGGTACTGCTGGTGGTATGCGTATTTATTGCTATCTTCTATGTAAGGCAGCAGAAGAAAGTGAGGGAATAGGGTATGGTTGGGAGTTATAAGAAACACATCAAAGTCATCATGACTGTCCTTCTGGTCATAGGCGGCATATTTGCGGCGTTTCCGATCGTATGGATGTTCTGTTCTTCACTGAAGGATAACTCTGCTATCTTTTCCTGGCCGCCGAAGTTTTTTGACGAGACGGCAAGTCTGGCCTCTTATGTGGCCGTGTTCACGGATTCTATGAAAGTGCGGTTTTTCATAAATAGCTACATCGTGGCCGGGTGCGTTGTACTCGTGACATTGTTTGTGGGGATCCTGGCAGCGTATGCGTTCAGCCGTTTTGATTTTCCGGGAAAGGGTGTGTTCAATTCGCTGATCGTCAGTGTCCAGGCGATCCCGCCTATCGTACTGCTGATCCCGTACATGGGGATGATCGTGGCGTTAAAATTGTTTGATACATATTTTGCGCTGATCCTGACTTACCTGATCACCACGCTCCCCTATTGTATCCTGATGATGACGGGGTATTTTAACACTCTGTCCAGAGAGCTGGATGAGGCGGTGATGATCGATGGCGGCTCCAGGTGGAAAGCGCTCTGGGGGGTCTTAGTGCCCATATCTCTGCCTGGTATGGTATCTGTAGGGATGTACACGTTTATGCAGGCGTGGAATGAGTATCTGTTCGCACTGGCTCTGACACAGAAGACAGAGATGCGTACGGTCCCGATCGGCATTAACCTGCTCATGGGACAGCATGCTTATGATTGGAGCCAGATGATGGCGATGAGCGTATTGGGTTCTATCCCTGTATTGATCCTGTTTATCTTCTTCCAGAAATATTTTATCGCCGGTATGTCTTCAGGCGGTGTGAAAGGCTGATAAGGTGCGGGGCATATTGATCAATATCTTGACTTAAGGAGAAATGCAGAATGAATGAGAAGATTGCCATGGGTTTTCATACATGTGTGGACTATGAGTTGGTATGGGACACACATGTTGTAGAAGAGCAGATCAGAGCATTTGATATCCATGCAGATGAGCTGCGGATGGATATGGAGATAGATTCCGAAAGGGCGGTCTGGGTCGCGAGCCTTGCCCATCTGAAAGAAGGGATCGGAGGAGAGATGGTCCCGGATACGGCAGAAGCCTGTGAACAGTTTGCCGGACATTTTAAATATGCGGTCACATTAGGGGGGACGCCGACCCGTGCAGCGATCATCTTAGACCGCCTGGGATATGACACGGTACTCCAGACGAGTTGTTACAATGAGCATGTAAAACGGTTGATGCCCGCGCGTGTCCGTGTCCTCTCAGGCGTGGGCGCAGCGCGTGACGAGATCTATCCGCATGTAGTCCTGCAGTGCCGCGGCGGTGTCCGGATCTGTGCCAATGATATCGACTTTATTACGCCCAGGGAGAACCGGCTCATGGTCTCCAGGGATATCGACAGCTTACATATGCCGATCCTGCCGGATACATTCGGAAAGATGATCGTGGACGCAGAAGTGTTCCTGCTGGGGTGCTTCAGTGAAGTCATCGATCAGGACGCGCTGGAAGACTGTATGGAGAAGACAAAGGCTCTGCTGTCTTATCTGCCCAATGACGCATGCGTCGTCCTGGAGGACGGCTGTTATGTCAAAAAAGGTTTCCGCTATCATGTGCATGACCAGCTGTCGTCTGTCGTACATGTATTGAGCATGAATGAGGACGAATTACAGCAATATATTGGAAAGCGGATCGATATCTGTGATCCCGCGGCGGTCAAAGATGCAGTGGAGTATGTCCACAAAAATTCCGGCATGAAAACGATCCTCGTTCATTCTGCAGCATGGGTCCTGGCATACGGCGAGATGGCGCAGAGTATGCACAGGGCCCTGGAAGGGGGGATGCTGACGTCCGCCACACGTTTTCGCTGCGGGGACGATCTTACGCTGGAGGAGTGGGAAAAGACAAAGCAGATACCTGACAAGCCGGACAGTGTAGTATTTTGTGACAGGATAAGCAGGATGTGGGATGGCCAGGTCAGCTGTATCCCCTGTAAAGATATGGAGTTTGTGGAGGATCCCACCGTGGTCGGGCTTGGAGATTCATTCGCAGGCGGCCTTTTACCAGGTCTGCTCAAAGAGAACAGAAAATGATAGACGACAGAGGATAAGGAGACATTATGTACGAAAAAGTAGGAAATATCGTAAAAATGGCACAACAGAGCAATACAGCGGCGATCGCATTTATCTGTATGGACCATATCATGGCCAGATCGGTGGTCTGCGCGGCAGAAGCTGTCAACACACCGGCCATCGTCATGTTGTTCCCAGAGCATGTGACGATCCAGCATACGACCGGGTTTGAGGCATATGCAGCGATGGTAAAAGAGATGGCGGGAGAGGTGAGGGTGCCGATCGGACTCCATTGTGACCACGACTACAGCTATGAGGCGGTCATGAGGACGATCCGTGCAGGCTTCGGCTCGGTCATGATCGATGGGTCCATGAACGATCTGGATACGAATATCGCACTGACGAAGAAGGTAGTCTCAGAAGCACATAAGTCGGATGTTTTTGTGGAAGGTGAGATCGGACATGTGGGAGCGGCTGCGTCTTCTGACAATGACAAGACGGATCTGTATACGAAACCAGACGCGGCAAAGAGATTCTGTGAAGAGACAGGAGTGGATTCCCTGGCTGTCTCCATCGGGAATGCCCATGGCGAATATAAAGAGACGCCCAAGCTTGATATCGGGCGTTTGGAGGAGATCCATGCGGCGACAGACGTCCCTCTGGTCCTCCACGGCGGGAGCGGCATCCCGGACGATCAGCTGCAGGTGGCTTTTTCAAAAGGGATCAATAAGTTCAACCTGGGCACGGAATTCTTAGGGAGATATTATCAGGCAGTGGCGGCGTTTGCCGCTGAAAATGCAGAAAACCCCGATCCGGTAAAAGTGATCGGTCTGCCGGAATACGTCCAGTCCAGGCTGCAGCCGTATCTGGAAGAACGTATGGAGACGCTGTGCCATTTCTAAAATATTTTTTGGCGATCATTGACATCAATTGTTTGCTGGACTAAAATGAAAGATAGAAAAAATATTATTTTACGGAGGAAATAGATCATGTTGATGAATATGAAGGAAATCTTGTCGGTGGCAAAAGAGAACAGATTCGCGCTCCCGGCGTTTAATATCAGTGATTATTCCATGTTCCTTGGGATCATGGATGTATGCGAGGAGACAGATTCGCCGGTGATCATTGAGATCCATCCGGATGAGCTGAGCTTTATCGGCCCTGAGATGGTGACAGCGATCAAAGAAAAAGCCTACAAGTCACCGGTCCCGGTATGTATCCACCTGGATCACTGCGGAGACTTTGGGAAGATCATCTGGGCGATCCAGAGCGGATTTACATCTGTCATGTTTGACGGAGCGGAGTTATCTTTTGCAGATAATATCGCCGGGACGAAGAAAGTCGTCGAGGCAGCCCATCCGGTCAATGTATCTGTCGAGGCAGAGCTGGGGACGATCGGCTCTCTGGAACCGGAAGACCTGGAAGGCGGATCTGCGAAGATCATCTATACAAACCCGGACGATGCTGTGAAGTTTGTGGCAGAGACAGGCGTGGATACACTGGCGGTGGCAATCGGGACATGCCACGGATTATACCCGGCAGGGATGAAACCGGAGTTGAAACTGGATATCTTGAAAGAGATCGCGTCCAAAGTCGATATCCCTCTGGTACTCCATGGCGGATCCAACAATCCGGATAGAGAGATCGGGGAATCTGTGACACTTGGGATCAACAAGATCAATATCTCCTCCGATATCAAGGCTGCTTATTTTGAAAAGATGAGAGAAGTCCTCCAGGATAAGAGCTTAAGAGAGCCCAATGTGATCGAACCTCTCTGTATGGAAGCCATGAAAGAAGTGGCAAAACATAAACTGGAACTTTTCCAGACGATCGGAAAGGCATCCCTGTACAAATAAATCTTTATAGAGGTATCAGTAAGTGGAAAAAAGTAATGCAGCAGCAGAGATCATAGAGAAAGAAGTCCTCCAGGTCATCAGGGAGAACTATGGAAAATTCTTTTCTGCAGAAAAAAAGGTGGCGGATTTTGTCCTGCAGGATCCACGGAGGGCCGTTGATTCCAATGTGTCCCAGTTGGCGAAACACAGCGGGGTCAGTGATGCGACAGTGGTGAGGATGTGCCATCACATCGGATACACGGGATATTATCAATTTCGGATCACCCTCGCCCGGGATCTGGGCAAGCTCCAGTACGGCAGTGCCAGTCCGGTGGAGGGAAAAGGCAGTGTGGAGAAAGTGTTCCAGGGATATGCAAAAGCCCTGCTGGAGATCGGGAGGGCGATCGATCCAAAAGTGATGTTGGGATGTGTGGATCTTCTCAAGACCTGTAAACAGGCACATATCATGGCAGTGGGCAACACCAGTCCGCTGGCACAGTACATGGGATTCCGCCTTGGGAGACTGGGTGTGAAATGTACATATAATGTTGCGCCGGAATATTTCCTGAATCATGTGAATCTTGCCGACGAGGGGGATATCCTGATCGCGATCACCCAGTCCGGGACGTCCAAACAGGTGATCCAGGGGCTGGAACTGGGAAGAGAGAAAGGGCTGAAGAGTATCGCCATCACAGCCTTTGCCCAGTCTCCGGTCTCAGATCTGGCGGACTATGTGCTCCTTTCTTCGGGAAAAGAGGAAGCGTTCAGTTATTATAAGAGTTATGCACATTTAAATGAGACTGCTGTGATCGATGCGTTACTTAATTTTGTCACGAACGAAGAGCTGATCAAGACAAAAAATGCCGATAAACCGGAAATGATGTTATCAGAATATAAAATGTGATGATGTACGGAGTGATAGCAGGGATCCCACATTCCCTGCTATCATTTGGTATAGAAGGAGAGGATATCTATGAAACGTTCGAGGATCAATGAAGTGATAAAGGATATGGAAGCTCTGATCAGGAAACATGGGTTTGAGATGCCGCCGTTTGCAGGATGGAGTGCAAAGGACTGGGAAAATGTTGGACATGAGTATGATGAGATACGGGATAATCGTCTGGGCTGGGATATCACAGATTATGGTCTGGATGATTTTGATAAAGTAGGGTTCTCGCTCTTTACGATCCGTAATGGGAACCAGAAGATGCCGGAGAAGTATCCGAAACCATATGCGGAAAAACTCCTTATGTTGTATGAAGGACAGACGGCGCCCATGCATTATCACTGGAATAAGCTGGAGGATATCATCAACCGGGGCGGAAATGAGATCTATATCACGGTGTATAATGGGGCGGAAGACGGGTCGATGCTGGATACAGATGTGACAGTGTGCTGCGACGGGAAGACTGAGATCGTGCCGGCGGGGACGAAAGTGCGGCTGAGGCCGGGAGAGAGCATCACGATCACCCCGTACATGTATCATGATTTCATCATGCCGGAAACGGGCGGGGCGGTCCTTCTGGGAGAAGTCTCCATGTGCAATGATGATGAGAATGACAACCGCTTTTATGAACCGATCGGACGTTTCCCGAAAGTGGAAGAGGATGAGCCGCCTTACCGTCTGCTCTGCAATGAATATCCGGAGGCGAGATAGAGCGTACAGATATACAGGAGGAGGATATGGATCATAAGATCAGGAATGGATACCTGCAGCTGATCCTGTCGGACAGAGGCGCGGAACTTAAGTCGATCCAAAAAGACGGACAAGAATATCTGTGGGATGGGGATCCGCAATATTGGGGCGAGCAGTCGCCGCTCCTTTTTCCCTATGTGGGGAGGTTCACAGACGGGAGGTACATGCTGGCAGGTAAAGGATATGAGATGGATATCCATGGTTTTGCCAGGAAATGCCTGTTCAATGTAGTGGAGCAGAGGGAAGAGAGCATCACTTTTGAGCTGCGGGATGACGGGGAGACTTACCGGATGTATCCGTATCATTTTGTCCTCCAGGCAGCGTATAGATTGCGGCGTGATACGGTCATGGTCACGTATCGTGTCTCAAACTGTTCCTGTGAGACGATGTATTTTGGCATCGGAGGGCATCCGGGTTTTCGGGTGCCTCTTGAGGAAGGATTGGGATTTTCAGACTATCATCTGGAATTTGCGCTCCAGAGCTGCCCGGAACGGATCGGGCATACGCCCGCCTGCTTTCTGAGCGGGAGGGATGAACGGTTTCCCCTTGAAGACGGCAGGATCTTGCGGCTGTCCCATGGGATGTTTGACGAGGACGCGATCGTGTTAAAAAATATGGCGGATGAGGTGACGTTAAAGTCGGATAAGGGTACACGGCAGGTGAGAGTATCTTATCCGGACATGCCCTATCTGGGACTCTGGCACGCGCCGGGGACGGAGGCGCCTTATATATGTATCGAACCCTGGACGTCCCTCCCTTCCAGACAGGACGTTGTGGAAGAATTTAAATGTAAGAGCGATCTGATCCGTCTAGCTGGCGGAGAACAGTATGTGAATACGTGGAGTATCACGGTCTGTTGAATATGTTTTTTGTCAGAGAGATACTCCTTTTCGATAAAAGCCAGGATATAGAGGGATTTTATCGAAAAGGAGTATTTTTGACTATTTTTTGTCTCTCATGATCTGTTGCCGTCAGCCCGGATCTGGGCTGCCCTTGCATGTCCGGCCAGTCCTTCGCCTCTGGCCATACGCGCCACCAGGGGCGCGATCTTCTGCGAAGCTTCGGGGGTCATGCTCTGGTGGGTGCAGGTCTTCAGGAACGTCCCCACCCATACGCCCCCTGTATAGCGGGAAGCCCGCAGAGTGGGCAGGGTGTGGTTTGTGCCGGAAGCATAGTCCCCGAATACTTCCGCCGTGTTCTCGCCGATGAAGAGAGAGCCGTAGTTGTGTAAGAGCGGCAGGATCTCTTGTGGGTCGTGTACGTTGATCTCCAGGTGTTCCGGGGCGTAAGCGTTGATGAGTCCAACAGCCTCCTGGAGAGAGTCCGCCAGGAGGATCTCGCCGTAGGCCTCCCAGGACTGCCGGGCGATGGGGGCGGTCTCCAGAGTCTCCAGCTGTTTTTGCACAGAGGCGGCTACGGCCTGGCCAAAAGTCTCATCAATAGTGATGACGATACCCTTTGCATTGGGGTCGTGTTCCGACTGGGCGAGGAGGTCGGCGGCTACCACATCCGGATCGGCCGTCTGGTCTGCCAGCACCAGGACTTCGCTGGGGCCTGCGACAAAATCGATGCCCACCTGCCCGTAACATTGGCGTTTGGCTTCTGTGACATACTGGTTGCCCGGACCTACGATCAGGTCTACAGGCTGGATCTGCTCTGTGCCGTAGGAGAAAGCGGCGATCGCCTGGGCGCCGCCCACGGCATAGATCTCATCCACACCCGCCAGGTCCATGGCGACCAGAGTCTTCGGGTGGATATTGCCGCTGCCTTTGACCACAGGCGAGCAGGCGGTGATACGGGGGACACCGGCGGCTTTGGCGGGAGCCGCCAGCATCAGCGCTGTGGAATAAAGGGGATAGCTGCCCCCCGGCACGTAACAGCAGCAGGAACGTACGGGGATGACCCGGTGGCCCAGATGGATGCCGGGCATAGGGCTGAAATCCTCTATCTCAGTCAGAGTCCCTCGCTGTGCCTGGGCAAATGCACGGATGTTCCCCAGGGCTGTTTTCATATCTTCGATCTCCTGGGATCTGAGCTTCTGGTAAGCGTCCCGGATCTCTTCTTGCGTGACGCGTATGTTTATGCGGCTGCACTGGTCAAATCTCTGCGCATAATATCTCAATGCATCGTCCCCTTCCCGGCAGACCCGGTCGATGATCTCTGCTACGGCAGTCTGCAGGCTGCGGGTGTCTGCGGGTGTGCGTTTCCTTGAACTTTTTAATATCTTCATGATGTGCTTCCTTCTTTATGTATTGGAGTTTCTGTATGTTGATTGTATATCATGGAGCAGGCCAAATGTCAAGAAGGGATCTGTCCATTTTTTGCGAAAACCTTGAGCGGGCTCCGGGTTTATGTTATGATGGTAAGATCATAAAAAAAGTATAAAATACGAACGGATGTTTGAAAATCCTGTCCATTTGTGATACACTGTATGGAAGATCAAGGAAATGGATATCTTATATCTTGTAGAGCATAAGGAGAAGCATCATGGCAGCACCAAAGAAATCGAAAGAGTTTATAAAGATCCGGGGAGCGAACGAGAATAATCTGAAGAATCTTGATGTGGATATCCCCCGGAATGAATTTGTGGTCCTGACTGGACTCTCAGGTTCCGGGAAGAGTTCCCTGGCTTTTGATACCATCTATGCAGAAGGACAGAGACGGTATATGGAATCCCTCACATCCTACGCCAGACAGTTCCTGGGACAGATGGAGAAGCCGGACGTGGAGAGCATCGAAGGGCTGTCCCCGGCGATCTCGATCGATCAGAAATCGACGAACCGGAATCCCCGGTCTACGGTGGGGACAGTCACGGAGATCTATGACTATTTCCGCCTGCTCTACGCGCGGATCGGTATCCCCCATTGTCCGAAATGCGGACGGGAGATCATGCGCCAGACGGTGGACCAGATGGTAGACCAGATCATGGCACTGCCGGAAAAGACCCGTATCCAATTGTTGGCTCCGGTGGTCAGAGGGCGCAAGGGTACCCATGCGAAGTTGTTCGAACAGGCAAAAAAGAGCGGGTACGTCCGCGTACAGGTGGACGGGAACCTGTACGATCTGTCTGAGGAGATCACTCTGGAAAAAAATATCAAACATAATATAGAGATCGTGGTGGACCGGCTGGTGGTCAAGCCAGGGATCGAGAAACGGCTGACAGATTCTATCGAGAATGTACTGTCTCTGGCGGAGGGGCTGCTGGTGGTGGATACGATGGACGGTAATGTGATCAATTTCAGCCAGAGTTTTTCCTGTCCGGATTGCGGGGTGAGCATAGACGAGATCGAGCCCAGGAGTTTTTCATTTAACAATCCATTCGGAGCCTGTCCCGCCTGCAGCGGGCTGGGATACAAGATGGAATTTGATGTGGATCTGATGATCCCGGATCAGACGCTGAGCATCTCCCAGGGGGCGATCGCAGTGATGGGATGGCATTCCTGTACAGATAAGGGGAGCTTCACCAGGGCTATCCTGGATGCGCTGGCGAGAGAGTATGATTTTGACCTGGACACACCTTTTGAGGACTATACCCAGGATATCCAGGATGTGATCATTTACGGTACGGACGGAAAAAAAGTCAAAGTCCGCTATAAAGGACAGAGGGGCGAGGGCGTCTATGATGTTGCTTTTGAGGGACTGATCCGCAATGTGGAGCGGCGTTACCGGGAGACCGGGTCTGAGACCAGCAAGCAGGAATATGAGAGTTTCATGCGGATCACGCCCTGCCGCGTCTGCAAAGGCCAGCGGCTGAAGCAGGAGTCCCTGGCGGTGACTGTGGGCGGCGAGAATATCTATAAAGTGACCTCTATGTCCATTGTCAAGCTCCAGGAGTTCCTGGAGCATCTGGAATTGACAAAACAACAGGAGCTGATCGGGCATCAGGTCTTAAAAGAGATCCGCGCCCGGGTCGGTTTTCTGGTGGATGTGGGGCTGGAATATCTGACTCTGTCCAGGGCTACAGCCACCTTATCCGGCGGGGAGGCCCAGCGCATCCGTCTGGCGACCCAGATCGGGTCCGGGCTGGTGGGCGTAGCCTATATCCTGGATGAACCCAGCATCGGCCTGCACCAGAGGGATAACGATAAGCTGCTGCGCACCCTCTGCCATCTGCGCGATCTTGGCAATACGCTGATCGTGGTGGAGCATGACGCGGACACCATGCTGGCCGCGGACTGCGTGGTGGACATCGGGCCGGGCGCAGGGGAACACGGCGGCAGGCTGGTGGGCATCGGGACGGCCAAGGAATTGATGGAGAACAAAGATTCCATTACCGGGCAGTATCTGAGCGGCCGGATACAGATCCCTGTCCCGGAGACCAGGAAAGAGCCTACCGGTTATCTGAAGATCCGGGGAGCGGCTGAGAACAACCTGAAAAATGTGGATGTGGACATCCCTCTGGGGGTGATCACCTGTGTGACCGGGGTTTCCGGTTCGGGAAAGAGTTCACTGGTCAATGAGATCCTCTATAAAGGCCTGGCGAGGAAACTGAACAGGGCCAGGGTGATCCCGGGGAGACATAAGGGGATCGCAGGGATCGAACAGCTGGACAAGGTGATCAATATCGACCAGTCTCCGATCGGGCGGACCCCCCGTTCCAATCCGGCCACGTATACGGGGGTCTTCGACCAGATCCGCGATCTGTTTGCCTCTACGCCGGATGCGAAAGCCCGCGGCTATAAGAAGGGACGGTTCAGCTTTAATGTGAAAGGGGGCCGCTGTGAGGCCTGCGGCGGGGACGGCATCCTGAAGATCGAGATGCATTTTCTGCCGGATGTGTATGTGCCCTGTGAAGTTTGTCAGGGGAAACGGTATAACCGGGAAACTTTGGAGGTAAAATACAAGGATAAGAGTATCTTTGATGTATTGGATATGACGGTGGAGGAGGCCCTGGATTTTTTCCAGGCGATCCCTTCCATCAACCGAAAGATCCAGACGCTGTACGATGTGGGCCTGCCCTATATCCGCCTGGGACAGCCCTCTACGACTCTGTCCGGCGGTGAAGCCCAGCGGGTGAAGCTGGCCACGGAATTGAGCAAGAGGAGTACGGGAAAGACCATCTATATCCTGGATGAACCGACTACGGGACTGCATTTTGCAGATGTGCATAAATTGATCCAGATCTTACAGCGTCTGGCAAAAGGCGGGAATTCCGTCGTGGTCATCGAACACAATCTGGACGTGATCAAGACGGCGGACCATATCATCGATATCGGGCCGGAAGGCGGGGACCGGGGCGGCACAGTCGTTGCCCAGGGGACGCCGGAACAGGTGGCCGCCTGCGACCAGTCTTATACAGGGATCTACATCGATAAGATGATCCATGCATCCACGGGTGCAGCGGGTGCGTGAGAGAGGATACTTTTTTGGATATAAAATAAATATCATGTTCTGCAGGAAAGGGGATCGCGATGGCGGCAACGGACATTGGAATAGATCTGGGCACATCCAGTATATTGGTATATGCCACGGGAAAAGGAATTGTATTGAAAGAACCCTCTGTCGTAGCATACGATAAAGATACGGAGAAGATCAAAGCGATCGGGGAAGAGGCACGCCAGATGATCGGGCGCACGCCGGGAAATGTGGTAGCCATACGGCCTTTACGGCAAGGGGTGATCTCGGATTACGATATCACTGAAAAAATGTTAAAATATTTTATCTCCAAGGCCATTGGGAGACGGGCGTTCAGAAAGCCCCGTATCAGTATCTGCGTGCCCAGCGGCGTGACAGAAGTGGAGAAAAAAGCGGTGGAAGAGGCCACATACCAGGCGGGTGCCCGGGAAGTCCATCTGATCGAGGAACCCATAGCGGCGGCTATCGGGTCCGGGATCGATATCCTGCGTCCCTGTGGGAATATGGTGGTGGATATCGGAGGGGGCACTTCTGATATCGCCGTGATCTCCCTGGGAGGGACGGTGGTCTCCGCTTCGGTGAAAGTAGCCGGGGATAATTTTGACGAGGCGATCATGCGCCATGTGCGCAAGAACCATAATCTGTTCATCGGTGAGCGCACGGCGGAAGACATCAAGATCCAGATCGGGATGGCCTGCGAACGTCCGGAACTGCTGACTCTGGAAGTGAAGGGACGCAACGTGATCACAGGTCTGCCAAAATCTGTCACTCTGACTTCAGAGGAGATTCGCCAGGCTATGTATGAATGTACATCCCAGATCGTGGATGCGGTGCATGGAGTCCTGGAGAAGACGCCGCCGGAACTGGCGGCTGATGTGGTGGACAGAGGGATCGTACTCACAGGCGGCGGCGCTCTCTTAGGGGGCATTGAGGATCTGATCGAACAGAAGACCGGGATCAATACTATGACAGCACAGGAGCCTATGCTGGCTGTGGCTGTAGGGACTGGGAAATACGCGGAGATCGCCGCGGAGATGTAAGAGGGGGCAGTGCTATGACAGACAGCGTTTCCGGATATGTGGACCATATCATATTCAGGAATGAAGAAAACGGTTATACAGTTTTTGTGCTGGCGGAGGAAGGGACAGAGATCACCTGTGTGGGCACGTTCCAATATATCGGCCAGGGCGAGGCCATCGAGGCACAGGGCCATTATACGGAACATTCCGTCTATGGGCAGCAATTCCATATCGAGTCTTTTCAGACGAAAGTGCCGGAAGATACGGCCGCAATGGAACGCTATCTGGGATCCGGCGCGATCAAAGGGGTGGGAGCGGCCCTCGCAGCCAGGATCGTAAAGCATTTTGGGGAAGATACGATCCGGGTGGTGGAAGAAGAACCGGAGCGGCTCTCAGAGGTAAAAGGGATCAGCGAGCGGATGGCCCGGGAGATCGCGCAGCAGGTGGAAGAAAAGTCCGATATGAGAAAAGCCATGATCTTCCTGCAGAAATATGGGATCTCTCTGAACCTGGGTGCGAAGATCTACCAGCAGTATGGACAGGGACTCTATCAGGTGCTGAGGGAAAATCCGTATCAGATGGCTGAAGATATCCCAGGGGTGGGGTTTAAGGTGGCTGACGAGATCGCGGGGAAGATTGGGATCCGCGGGGATTCCGGTCACAGGGTCAAGAGCGGTCTCCTATATACCCTGCTCCTGGCGACAGGCCAGGGCCATGTATACCTCCCAAGACAGGCCCTGTTCCAGCAGGCTTCTTCCCTCTTGCAGGTAGAGATGGAGATCATGGAAAAAAATCTGATGGATCTGGCCATTGAGCGGAAAGTGATCTTAAAAGAGATGGGGGCGGGCCCCGTAGTCTACAGCAGCCAGCTCTATTACCTGGAACTGAGCGCAGCGCGGAAACTGCGGGAACTGGATGTGCAGATCCCGCAGGATCTGGAAGTTACGGATAAACGGATCCGCGCTATGGAAAAAGAGTCGGATATCCAGCTGGACGATCTTCAGCGGGAGGCGGTGAGAGAGGCGGCCTGTCATGGCTTGTCCATACTCACGGGAGGGCCGGGGACTGGAAAGACCACGACGATCAATGCCATGCTCCGCTATTTTGAAGGGGAAGAGCTGGAGATACGGCTTGCCGCACCCACAGGGCGGGCGGCCAATCGGATGACAGAGGCCACTGGATGGGAAGCGCAGACGATCCATCGCCTTTTGGAACTGTCCGGTGTGTTGGAAGAGTCTTCAGCAGGCGTTCATTTTGACAGGAATGAACAGAATCCTCTGGAGGCAGATGTGGTGATCATCGACGAGATGTCCATGGTGGATATCTATCTGATGCATGCGCTTTTGTCGGCCCTGAGCGTGGGGACACGCCTGATCCTGGTGGGGGATGTGGACCAGCTCCCCAGCGTAGGCCCGGGGAATGTACTCCGGGATATCATCGCGTCCCAGGCTTTTCCAGTGGTGGGATTGAAGCGGATCTTCCGGCAGGCGGGCAAGAGCGATATCGTGGTCAATGCCCATAAGATCAACCGGGGGGAGCAGGTGGAGCTGAGCAATAAGAGCAGGGACTTCTTTTTCCTGGAACGGCAGGAAGCTATCCTGGTCCTGCGGGTGGTGGTGGCGCTGATCCAGGAAAAACTCCCCAAGTATGTCCATACGGATCCAATGGAGATCCAGGTCCTCACGCCCATGCGCAAAGGCGTCCTGGGAGTGGAACAGCTGAACCCCTTTTTACAGAGGTATCTGAATCCGCCCGACCAGTCCAAAAAAGAGAAAGAATATGGACATGTCCTCTTCCGCCAGGGTGATAAAGTGATGCAGATAAAAAATAATTATCAGCTCGAGTGGGAGGTACGGGGCGCGTACGGGATCCCTGTGGAGAAGGGCGTGGGCGTCTTCAATGGAGATATCGGGAGAGTGCGTCAGATCAATGAGTTTGCCGGACTGATGACTGTGGAGTTTGACCAGGGCAGGTATGTGGATTATCCGTTTAAACAGCTGGATGAGCTGGAATTGGCTTATGCAGTGACGATACATAAATCCCAGGGGAGCGAATATCCCGCAGTGGTGATCCCCCTGCTCACCGGGCCGCAGATGCTGATGAACCGGAACCTGCTCTATACGGCGGTGACCAGGGCAAGGAAATGTGTGGCCCTTGTGGGGAGTGTGGAGACATTCCGGCAGATGATCGAAAATAAGCGGGAGTCAGGGCGTTACAGTGCCCTGGATATCCGGATCCAGGAATTAGAGGAAAGTCTTTCATGAAGAAAGGTATCATATCTGAATGGGTACTCCAGGCTGTTTATCCCAGGCGGTGCCCTCTGTGCCACGATATCGTCATGCCAAAAGGAAAGCTGGTATGTGCCGCTTGTGCTGGAAAAGTACAGCCGGTGGGAGGGCCACGCTGCAAAAAATGCAGTAAACCTTTGGACGCGGAAGAACTGGAGTATTGCGGGGACTGTAGCAGGCAGCGGCACGTCTTTGACGAGGCGGCAGGGATCTTTCCGTATGATAAGATCATGAAAAGTTCCCTGATGAAGTGCAAATACGGGGGGCGCAGGGAATATCTGGACTATTATGGTCAGATGATGGTCCGGTATGGCAGGAGATATCTGCAGCACTGGCATCCCCAGGCCCTTGCGCCCATCCCTATCCATAAGAGCCAGGAGCGTCTGCGGGGATTTGACCAGAGTGCCTGTCTGGCCCATGCGGTGGGCAGGGCCTTCGGCATCCCGGTATATGACCATATGCTGGAAAAGTGCAAAAAGACCCGTCCGCAAAAAGGGCTGGGCATGGATCAGCGTAAACTGAACGTGCGGGGGGCATTTTCAGCGGGAAGAGACTTTCAGCCTCTCCGGAGCATTGTCCTTGTAGACGATGTCTACACCACGGGCAGTACTGCGGATGAAGCTGCCAGATGTCTGAAAAGAGCGGGCTGCGGGGATGTTTATGTGTTGACACTCTGTGTGGGGAAAGGATTTTAGAGGGTTTTCATCGCAAATAATATGTGTTACAATGGGGTCATTGGATCATCGCGGATGAACGCAGACAAATACAGCAAGTAAGGAGCCATATATGTTAAATGTAGAAAAAGTCAGGATCATGACGAGATTAGCTGCGTATGAAAAAGGGGAAGGGAAAAGATATCTCCCTATCAGCAGATATTACCGCACGGATTACATTGGCCTGGCTTTGATCAAAAATTTTTTTCTGGTGTCCATTGGATATGTAGTGCTGGTCGGGATGGTCGCTCTGTATTTTCTGGAGGAACTCTTGGAAAATATACATAAGATGGATCTGATCAAGCTGGGGGGAGAAGTGATCATCGGATATATCGTCCTGCTGATCACATATTCTGTCCTCGTATATGTGATACAGACGGTAAGATACAGCAGGGCAAAAAAGAGCATAAAAAATTATTATATGCTGCTTGGCAGGCTCACGAAGATCTATGCAAAGGAAGAGAAACGTGTCCAGGACAGGAGTGTGTTCAGGAGGGATGAGGTATGACAGCATTGCTGGAGATGAAACAGAAGTTAAAGAACTTTTATGGACAGTATGAGGGGTATCTTGTCCCGGTCTTTAAATTTCTGTTGGCTTTTGGATATTTTTGGTGGATACGGACAAGTCTGGGGATGATGGAAAGGCTGTCTGACCCGTTCGTGATCATCATCACGGCACTCTTATGTGCGATCTTACCGGCAAATGCGATCATGTGGATGGGATTTTTGTTCATCCTGGGTCATTGTTATGCAGTGGGGATAGAGGTGGCGGCATTTGCGGCGGCGCTGCTCTTGCTCATGGCCATCCTGGCTCTGCGTTTTGGTGGGAGATATAATCTTGTGTTCTCAATGGTCCCGCTGGGCATGGTGTGCCAGATCTCACCGCTGATCCCGATCGGGTGCGGTCTTTTGGGGAATCCGGTGGCCGCGATCCCTGTGGGGTGCAGTGTGGTCTTTTATCATCTGATCACGTTCATCAAGGAGCAGGAGTCGATCCTGACCAGTGATGATATCCAGATACAGCGGGTGCTGAAACTGCTCATGGACGGACTGGTGAAAGAGCAGGACATGTGGATGGCTCTGATCACTTTCATAGGGGTACTCCTCATGGTCTATCTGATACGCACCCGTTCTTTCGATTATGCATGGCGCGTGGCGATCATTGTAGGGGCGGTGGCCTATCTGTCGATCATGCTGGCCGGAGGGCTTTTTTTGGGGATGGATGTGGAAATCGTATCTCTGGTGATATCGACCCTCGTGTCCGCCCTTTTGGGTTTTGTGCTGGAATTCTTTGCCTTTGGGGGGGATTATACCCGGACGGAACATCTGGAGTATGAAGATGATGATTATTTCTATTATGTAAAAGCCGTCCCTAAAGTATCGATCAGTACTTCAAAGCGTAAGATCAAGAAAATAAACGGAGTATCACAGAAGACAGAAGAGATACCGCAATTGCTGGGGAGAGGGCAATGGTCGTCCAGGCCGCCGGTGGATGGTCCTGGACATGTGGATTTTGAAAAAAAATTGGAGGAATCTTTGAAAGACCTGTGATCTTGTAGTAAGGTAAAGGAGCAAAATTTCTGTTGAAAAGTTGGGGAGAAATCTTTGAAAATTACATATCTAAAATATCCGTCCCAAAGATCGGTGTCATTGACATCATAGAGATCCTGCTTATTTCTTTTTTTGTCTATGAATTTATGGTGTGGATCAAAAATACAAGGGCTTATACCTTGCTCAGAGGGATCTTGATCGTGTTGATGTTCGTATTCGCTGCATATATCTTCCGGATGAATACCATACTATGGATCGTGGAAAAGATGGCGGCGGTCCTGATCACAGCGCTGTTTGTCATCTTCCAGCCGGAGCTGCGCAGGATCTTAGAGCAGCTGGGGGAAAAAAATATCGTGTATTCGATCTTCCCTTTTGACAATAGTAAAGGCGTACAGGAGCGATTTACAGACCGGACGGTCAATGAAGTCTGCAGGGCCAGCTTCAGCATGGGAGAGGTGAAGACGGGCGCGCTGATCGTGATCGAGCAGAATGTACTCTTGACAGAGTATGAGAAGACAGGGATCGCGATCGACTCCTTAGTCAGCAGCCAGCTGCTGATCAATATCTTCGAACACAATACGCCTCTCCATGACGGCGCAGTGATCATCAGGGGGAACCGTATCGTGGCGGCCACCTGTTATCTCCCTCTTTCTGATAACAGGGAACTGAGCAAACAGCTGGGGACCCGGCATCGGGCCGGCGTGGGCATCAGTGAGGTCAGTGACTCCTTGACGATCATCGTATCGGAAGAGACGGGCGATGTATCTATGGCCCAGGGGGGTGTCCTGCACAGGGGCATCACTTTTGATGAGTTGAAGAAAGCCATGTGTGCGGTGCAGAATAAAACGTATGTAAATAACAGTAAATTCTGGATATGGAAAAGGGGTAGGGACAGGAATGAGGAAGACTCTGGCGAATAATTTCCTTTTAAAAGTGGTTTCTCTGGTGGTGGCAGTCCTGTTCTGGCTGATGGTCGTCAATGTGGATGATCCGATCATCACCAGTCAGATCCCCGGGGTCATCGTGCAAGTGCAGAATGAAGCTTATATCGAGAGCGGCGGGAAGATGAGCATGATCGAAGAGGGACAGAATGTGGTCACGGTGGAAGTCACGGGAAAACGGTCCATTGTGGATAAGTTAACGGCAGAGGATCTGGTGGCGACTGCGGACCTTAAGCAGATCGTAAATATGAACACCGATCCGATCATGGTCCCGATCACGGTCAACTGCAGTAAATTGAGATCTACAGATCTCATACCTGATCCCAGGAATCTGAGTGTGGATATTGACGATATCATGACTCAGGAATATATTGTCACAGTCGCATCCGGAGAAGGCCAGCCGGGAAAAGGTTATGAGATCGGTACGCTCAGCGCCCGTCCGGATAAGATCAAGATCACAGGGCCGCAGTCTCTGGTCCGCATCATCGATAAGGTGGTGGCTACGGTAGATCCTACAAATATCCAGGAAGACACCACTAAATTGGTAGGGCTGAAGATCATTGACAGGAATCAGGTCGAATTTTCAGAGAGCAAGATGGATTATCTGAAATATGATACCAGCGTACCGGAAGTGAGTGTGGCAGTGGATCTATGGGCGATCCGGAATGATGTGGCCATCAAGGGCGGCTATGTGGGGGAACCGGCAGACGGATATAAAGTGGACAAGATAACCTTCACACCGGGACATATCAGTGTGGCTGGCAGTGACGAGGCGCTCAAGGCGTTGTCAGAGGCAGGCAACAGTATACAGGTGCCGGATGGAACGATCGATGTCACAGGGAAGGATTCAGATCTGGAGGTAAAGGTGAACATCGAAAAACTGCTTCCGGAGGGTATCAAGCTGACGAAGGATACCAGCGATACGGTGATCGCTACAGTCAATATCCTGTCTCAGGACAGCAAAGAATACAGCATCCCCACCACCAGCATCGTAGGGAAAAACGTCGCGGATGGATTGCAGCTTATCTACGAGACGGAGAAAGTCCAGATCCGTATACGGGAAAACGGGGCTGAGCTGGATCAGCTGAAAGAGAGTGATATCCGGGCCAGTGTGGACCTTACAGGAAAGACAGAGGGCAGTTACCAGATCCCGGTCAAGGTTGAACTGCCGGAAGGTTTTGCCCTTGTGGAGGAGCAGGATACAGTTGTAAAACTGGCAGGATCAGTAGACAATGATCAGAATGCAAAATGAGAGTGAGAAGGCATGGTAACAAAGAAGATAACGATAAAAAATCCCACGGGACTGCATCTGCGTCCAGCGGGGATCTTGTGTAAAGAGGCGATGAAATATAGATGTTCAGTCACTTTTGGGTTCCGCAACGGTACATATAATGCCAAAAGTGTATTGGGGATATTGGGCGCCTGTGTCAAATGTGGGGATGAGATCGAACTGATCTGTAAAGGTGAAGACGAAGATGAAGCGCTGGAGGCCCTGGAAGGGGCCATCCGGAGCGGTCTGGGGGAATAAAGGAGTTCATGGGAGGGATGTTCTGTAGACGGGGTCGAAGCGCGCAAGTTCATGGACGGAATCAAATTCCAGGATGATGCCGGGCGGATAAGTCTTCAGATACAGACAGAGCTGATCCAGGTGCTGCATATAGATCTGTTCCCATAATAAGTCCTTTGTCTGGGGGAGATGATAGGTCTTTTCCAGGATCCTCAAGAGATCCTGGGAAAACTGTGCATCCCAGAAAGCTTGTCCCAGCATATACCAGGAAGCTCTGCCGCCGATGGTCACACGGGTGATCCGGCGATCGTCGTCGATACCCAGACAATATTCTTCTGTGCTGCCGTGACTGTATACAGCGGCATAGTAGGGAACGTCTACTATAGGGGTGAAGATGTTCTCTGTAAAATAATTGTCACAGGAACAGATATAAGAATTTGCCAGATGTTCTCTGGCGGCATAGATGGAGGAATGGTTATTCCGTTCCTGGTATCCTGGATTTTCTACCAGGATGACATTGTATCTGTCCGCCAGGTAAGAGAACATCTGGCTTTTGTATCCGGTGACCACGATGATCTGGGGTATTCCGGCGGCCAGAAGCTGGCGTATCTGCCGTTCGATCAGCACCTCTCCTTTGACGGGGAGCAGGCCCTTGGGACATGTGTCAGAGAGAGGAGCAAATCTGCGCGCGTATCCTGCCGCCAGGATGATGGCGTTATCGGCTTTTATCGGTCTATGGGGAAACATAAAAGGGGTACCTCCTTGGTCGCTTTATAAGAGATTATAGCAGAAAAAGATATATTTGACAAATAGCAGGTGTTGGGTCTACAATAGGTTACATGCTGGAGTAACTTTTGATATGATCTTTGATACATAGGGAGGATAACGATTGAAGATGAGGAGTAAAAAACTGTTGGCTTTTGCATTGACTTTTTGTGTGTCTTTTTCAGGGGTCGTGCCAGTTGGGGCAGTCTCGGACGATACGGGGGAGATGGGTCAGCGAGCGGGACAGGTGATCGAGGATATGAGTGGGAATACGGCCTCTCCACAGGAGGAGCCGGGCAGCCAGATCATAGATGATACTTTAGAGGATGAGGGGGATGATATCCATGCGGATGCTGTCTATGGGGATGATGTCCGGGCGGCAGGAGAGACTGTGATACCAGAAGAGACGGCAGCGCCCCAGGAGGCTGTAGTCTCAACAGACACAGCAGCAGTCCCCGAGGAGGAGACATCCGCAGGATCCATGGTCCCTGAAGATCAGGCCTTGGTCTCAGGAAATGGCGTTTCAGGAAATGATGCGGTCGTGGAAGCGCCGGAATGGTTCAAGATCGGGGAACGGTGGCTGCTCAGAAAACCGTCGGCGTCAAGTAACGAGTTCTATGTGGAAGAGGATGGACTTGTCCTTGTGAAGTGTAAAGAGGGAGATATTACATACGACGCCTATTATACATTTGATAAAGACGGCGCCATGCTGACAGGCAGTCAGGAACTCAAGGCCGACGGGGGAGCGGCAGGCGTGCATTACTTCCTGACGGCGGAAGACTGCAGGGCAGATGGCAGCCAGGAAGTACCTACCCCGAAAAATGCTAAGATCGGTCAGAAAGTCGTACTGGAACAGCCTGGCTGGTACTATGCAAAAGGGGATGGGAGATGGCTCTATCTCCAGGAAAACGGCGTCTGGGACAGCACCAGGGTGGGTATCCAGAAGATCTCTGAAAATACTTATTTCCTTGATAAAGACGGGATCATGCAAAAAGATGTGCAGGGACAGGATGAGAAGGGCAACTATTATTATTTTGGTACAGATGGAGTCATGGTCACCAATAGATTTGTGCAGGTGAGAGAAGGCGAACAGTATTATTTTACAAGTGACGGAAAACGATTTGAGGAGACTGGATGGCAGAGACTGAGCGACGGTCAGTTCTATTATTTCCATAAAAAGCACTATCGGGTACTCAAGACCGGCTGGCAAAAGATAAAAGAAAACAATGCGGAGGGCTGGTATTATTTCTCTAAAGAAGGGAAGATGTATGTAGATGCGGGCAAGACCCTTAAGGTAGATGGATACCAGTATTGTGTGGATAAAACAGGCAAGATGCTGACAGGGCTGCGCCTGGTGGATGGCAGCAGGTATTATTTCCGTACAAAAAAAGAGGGGAAAGCGCCTCTTGGCTCTGCCTATAAAGGGTGGAAGAAGATCAGCGGCCGTTGGTATTATTTTAAGGATAAAACTTTCCAGGCGGAAGCTGGAAGAGTGGCGAAGATAGATAAAAAGTATTATTTCTTTGACAAAAAAGGGCGGATGTTCAAAGGTGGCTGGAAGGTGGTCGATGAGAAGATCTACTTCTTCCAGAGACAGACTGGAAAGTCACGGAATGGGAACGCAGTCACAAAGAAATGGGTCAAAAAAGGAAAGAAATGGTATTATGCTTCCGCAAAAGGCGCTATGCGCACAGATGCCTGGATAAAGTCTAAAGGAAATTATTATTATCTGGGTAAAAACGGCGTGATGGTCACCAATAAGTGGAAACAGCGCGACGGTAAATGGGGATATCTGGACGGTGACGGTGTATTTTCACAGAATTGGATAAAAGTAAAAGGTAAATGGAAATACGCGTATGACAATGGAAAATTTGCCAAAGGATGGAGCTATATCGTACAGAATGGGATCCGGTATAAATATTTCTTTGATAAGAACGGATACTTGATCCAGGATGTGCGTGGAAAGGTATCGGGTCCATATATGATAAAGATCGATCGGAGAAGGAATCAGATCACCATATATGCCAAGGATACCGATGGGCAGTTCAATGTCCCTGTGGTCGCTATGCCTTGCTGTGTGGGGATGCCGTCCACACCTACGCCTACGGGCAGGTTCAGAGCTACACTAGGAGGACGCTGGCAATCTCTGATGGGGCCTTCTTATGGGCAGTATGGGGTCCTTGTGGATGGTAACAGCGGTATCTTTATCCATTCTGTGCCCTGCAATACTCCAAGTGTGTTTGATGTGCCGCCAAATGAATGGAATAAATTAGGGAGGGAACCTGCTTCCCACGGCTGTATCCGTGTTTCAGTCATTGACTGTAAGTGGATCTACGAACATTGCAATGGTTCGACTGTCGAGATCCAGGATTATAGTTATGCAGGACCTTTTGACCATAAGACGTATCCGCGGATCACAGCGGCATATAACTGGGATCCTACAGACCCTCTGGGAAAAGGGTATCTGTAAGAGAAGACACAAAATAGCCTGGCCTACAAGGGCCAGGCTATTTTTGGCGGGAGATGGCGTTTGAGATAAAACACACACAGTCCTGTAAAAGTGCCGGTCACGATCCCGCTGATCGCCAAGACTGGGAGGTAGGCCAGCATAGAGGGGAGTTGTGTGATGAGGATCGCGATGATGATCTGTCCTATATTGTGTGCTAAAGCTCCGAATACGCTGATAAAGACCACATATCTGTCCTGTAATAGATGAAAGAGCAGGGTCATCACAGCAAAGCAGAGCAGCCCGCCTGCCAAACTGTACAACAGGGATACCATCTGTCCTGCGAAAAAAGAGGACAGGAGGATCCGCGCCAACAGCACACACAGAGCGTCCCGGGCCCTGGTATGCATCAGGAGCCATAAAGTAACGATATTGGAAAGGCCCAATTTGATGCCGGGGAGGGGCAGGAGGGGCGGCAGGAATGATTCTGCTGTAAAGATAGTCAGCGCGATCGTGGTGTAGACAGCCAGCAGGGTCAATTTTTTTATGTTGATGGTTTGTGTATCTTTATTGTGTGAGGGCGTCAACGGGTGGATCCTCCTTGTTCTCGTCTTTAGCTTCGATCTGTATGACCAGTTTGTGGGGAAGGCAGCTGATGGGATAAGCGGTGGAAGAGATCATCCCCATCTCCACACACAGCCGGTCGGGGCAGTCAGCGTCTATGATGCCGATCTTCCCGTCTTTGATCTGGATCGTGTTGGATCCTCCGTCACTGCTCTCTATGGTATATGTATCTTCCACATCGTCTCCCAGGGGGATGCGGCGCAGCAGCTTCCCATCCTGGTATATGGCGGCTGTCTTGCCGGCTGCTCCATCCTGCTGGGAAGAGCGCAGCTGTATCCACAATGCGGCGGCAGCCAGAAGGAGGATGCACAGGATGATCAGGGTCAGACAGAAAGTTTTTTTATCTCTCAATGTTCTCATGGCCTTTATGTTGATAAAAGATATAGTCTGCGTGGTGACGGTATCCATTATAGCATAGGATCCCAGTGTATACCAATAGTCAATTTTTTATTGCGGTGCTAGTCTTTTTTTGCTAATATGGATGTTATAAAGAAAGGATCAGTATCTATGTTAAAGAAAAGTCCAGTACTGCTGTTCTTTCTGGCAGCAGGCATCGTATTGAGCGGCTGTTCACAGGCGGATCCGGATAGAGAGCCGGAGGTCTTTGATAAAAGTGATATAGCTATGGGGACGGTGGTCACGGAGCGGATCTATTCCCAGGGGGAGGACAGGACTTCTGAGGTCCTGGACCTTCTCTCCCAGACAGAACACCGCTATCTCTCCTGGCGGGAGGAAGATTCTGATATTGGGAGAGTAAACCTCCAGGCAGGCAAAGGCCGCGTCCCGGTGGACGGGCAGACGGCAGGCTATCTGGAGGAGACGCTTAAGATCTCTGAGGAGAGCGGCGGGGCTTTCGATCCCACGCTGGGAGAGCTGACCCGTCTGTGGGATGTGGAAGCGGAAGACCCTCAGATCCCGTCGCCCAAAAAGATCCGGAAGCTCTTAAAAAAAACAGGGTATGAGAAGATCCGCCTGGGCATGGAGGAGGACCAGGACTGGGTGGAGCTGGAAGAGGGGTGTTCCATCGATCTGGGAGCGGTGGGGAAAGGTGTGGGCTGCGATGAGGCGGCTGCATTTTTGAAGGAGGATCCCAAGGTCCAGGGAGCGGTGATCGCGGTAGGCGGCAGTGTGCTCACTCTGGGCGACAAACCGGACGGGACGCCCTGGAAAGTAGCTGTCCGCGACCCGCGGGGCGGACAGGAGGAGCTGCTGGGTGTTTTGGAGCTGGAGGGAGAGCATTATGTCTCCACCTCTGGAGATTATGAGAAATATTTTATCCAGGACGGGAAACGGTATCACCATATCCTGGATCCCGCTACGGGCCGGCCTGCGGATGCAGGGCTGATCTCCGTCACGGTACTGGGGGAGAACGGGACGGTCAGCGACGGTCTGTCCACGGCCTGTTTTGTCCTGGGAAAGGAAAAAGGGGCGGAACTTTTGGCAGGATATGAGGCGGAAGGTATATTTGTCAATCAGGACAAAAAAGTGTATGTGACAAAAGGGCTGATGGAAAACTTTGAGCTGGAAGCGTCGGGATATGTTGTTTTTCCCCTTTCTTCATGATACAATCTAAGAACGACAAAAGTAGGAGGAAGATTTATGAGGATCGTATTGAAAGATATCCTGGCGGTACTCCCGAGAGAAGGGCAGGATGTGGTCTGTCGAACAGATATCTATCTGGAGGGGGATAAGATCACTGGGATCGGGGAAGCGCCAGAGGGTTTTTCTGAGGATAAAAGGATCGATGGGAAGGACAGGCTGGTGATCCCGGGGCTCATCAACGCTCATACCCATTCGTATATGGCGCTCTTGCGCAATGTGGCAGACGACCTGACTTTTGAGGACTGGCTGTTTGGGCATATTGAACCCATAGAAGACAGACTGGGACCAGAAGATGCATACTGGGGCGCTTGTCTGGCCATCCTGGAGATGATGAGATCGGGGACGACATGTTTTTCTGATATGCAGATGCATATCCATCAGACGTCCAGGGCTGTGTCCGAGTCGGGGATGCGGGCGGTTATCTCCCGTGGACTGGTGGGCAGCGGAGCTGACGAGGCCGGGCAGACGCGCTTAAAAGAGGCTTATGAAGAAAAGGAAGCATGGAAAGACTGCTCCAGGCTGACGTTTTTCCTCGGCCCCCATGCGTCCTACAGCTGTGACGAGGATTTCCAGCGTATCGTGGCCCGGGAAGCGGCGAGGGAGCATATGGGCGTCCATATCCATCTGTCGGAGAGTGTCAATGAAGTGGAAAACATACGCAGTCAGTATGGAGCATCACCTATCGCATTGGCCAAACGTGCAGGACTCTTTGACGGATTGGCGGCGGTGGCCCATTGCGTCCATGTGGATGGGGTGGATCTGGATATCTTAAAAGAATGCCAGGTGAGCGTCATCACGAATCCGGCCAGCAATATGAAACTGGGCAATGGATTTGCACCGGTGCCGGACATGCTGGAGAAAGGGATCAACGTGTGCATCGGGACAGACGGCGCGGCCAGCAATAACTCTTTGAATATGTTCCATGAGATGAACCTGCTGGGGCTGATCCACAAAGGGGTCAGACAGAAAGCGGACTGCGTCAGCGCCAGGGAGATCTTCCGTATGGCGACCATAGGGGGCGCGAAGGCGCTGGGGATGGAGAAAGAGACAGGCTCTATCGAAGTGGGCAAAAAAGCGGACCTGGCGATCCTAAACCTGCGCACCCCGTCCATGACCCCCAGGAATGACCTGCTGGCGGGACTCTGTTATTCCGCCAATGGTTCCGAGGTGGAGACAGTGATCATCGACGGACAGATCACCATGGAAGAAGGGAAAGTCCTGACTCTGGATGAGGAGCGGATCTATGGGGAGGTCGAGAGGATCTGTAGGCGGTTAGGGATTGGAATGAAAGATTGAAGGGAGATAATGTTATCTTATGATCAAGATCAGGGATTTAGAAATGTTGGAAGATTTAAGTCTCGTTTTTGATAACAAAATAGTTTTATACGGAGCCGGGGATTATGGTCGTAGAGCACTTATGATGTTAAGTCAGCTGGAAATCCCTGTCTATGGGGTTTGTGACAGTGACGAAACTATGTGGGGGGGGGCGATAAAAGGCCATAAAATCTTATCTTTCCAAGAACTAAAAGAAATCTATCAAAAGGAGCATGTATCGATCATTGTTACAATGGGAGATCCAGACGATATTGAACAGGTTCTGAGGGGGTTAGAAGGATATGGTATGTTGGAAGTAAAATGTTATACATATTTTGCTTTAAAATTTACCATTGAGTTCCATATAAATGACCCACGGATCAATGATAGTTATCGGAAGAATTTTTTTAATGCAAGAACGGCATTTTGGGATTATTCTTGGAATAGTAGAGTGAATCGTGCAAGACAGGTTGTTTATTCAAGTATGTTATACGATGCAGTTCTTATCTGGCAGGTAGGGAAAGTAGGGTCATTATCTCTAGAAAAAAGTCTGCGAAAAAGGAATATCCGTTGTATCCACACACATCGTCTGTCGTCGGATGGCTGGATGGGTCCGAGGCGTAATATGCCTAGTAAGATACAGAGCGATGTCGGTGATCACATTAAATTAGATCTTTTAAATAATTTAAAACAGGTGAAGATCATATCTATGATCAGAGATCCGATTGGCAGATCGATCTCTAATTATTTTGAATTTTGTAATATGGATGGGTATTTTTTTGGTGCAAACAAAGATGATGGTGATTTCGATATATATAAAGAGATAAATGGATTTTTAAGGACCGAAACCCAAATAGATGAATATGGATATATGTTTGAATGGTTCGATCATGAGATTAAAGAAATTTGTGACATTGATGTTTACGAATATGATTTTGACAGAGAAAGAGGCTATCAGATCATATATAAAGATAATATAGAATTGCTTTTGATAAAGACTGAAAAACTGAATGATTGTCAAGACATAATTGGTCAGTTTGTTGGAGTTGAAGACTTTAAATTAGTGAAAGATAATGTAGGGAATAAAAAAATATCTAAATTTGCTTATGATGAGGTCTTGAGAACGATCGAGATCCCAGAAGATGTGATAGATTTTTATTATAAAGGGAACAAAGCTATGGATCATTTTTATACAGAAAGTGAAAAGGAAAAGTTTATGATGAAATGGTCAAAAAGATGAGATGATCTTTGACAGAAAAGTTGAGAGAAAAACTTAAAGAATGGAGATCCTAGGAGGGATGAGCAATGGAAAGTGAGATCAGAGATATACAGTTGGCGGAGTCCGGAGAGAGGAAGATCCAGTGGGTGAAGAGGAACTGTGATCTTCTGCGGACGCTGGAAGGAGAATTTTCAAAGACAAAGCCATTCGAAGGAAAGAAGATCGCTCTGTCTGTGCATCTGGAGGCAAAGACCGCGTATCTGTGTAAAGTCCTGGCAGCGGGGGGCGCGCAGATGTATATCACAGGGAGTAATCCTCTGTCCACGCAGGATGATGTGGCGGCGGCGCTGGTCAAGGCGGGCCTGGAGGTCCATGCCTGGTATGACAGTACACCGGAAGAATATGATGCGCATATCCGCAGTGTACTGAGACCCGGCCCGAACATCATCATCGACGACGGCGGGGATCTGGTGCATATGATGCATACAGAGTTCCGGGATCTGATCCCGCAGGTGATCGGAGGATGCGAGGAGACCACGACGGGGATCATCCGGCTGAGAGCCATGGATCAGGCGGGGCAGCTTAAATTCCCCATGGTCATGGTGAACAATGCGGACTGCAAGCATTTATTCGACAACCGTTACGGGACAGGGCAGTCTGTGTGGGACGGCATCAACCGTACGACGAATCTGATCGTGGCGGGTAAGATCGTGGTGGTGGCAGGTTATGGCTGGTGCGGCAAAGGGACGGCTATGCGGGCGAAAGGCCTGGGCGCCCGGGTGATCGTGACAGAGATCGATCCGGTGAAGGCGATCGAGGCGGTGATGGATGGGTTCGACGTGATGCCCATGAAGGAAGCGGCAAAACTGGGGGATTTCTTTGTGACAGTGACCGGATGTGAGAAAGTCATCGATGAGGAGGACTTTGCCCAGATGAAAGACGGGGTGATCCTCTGTAATGCGGGGCATTTTGACTGTGAGATCGATATGGCCAGGCTGCGCCAGATCGCGGTGGCAAAACAGGAGATGCGCAAGAACATCATGGGATATCAGATGGAAGACGGACGTACGATCTGCGTGCTGGCAGAGGGGAGACTTGTGAATCTGGCGGCAGGGGATGGACATCCGGCGGAGATCATGGATATGAGTTTTGCGATACAGGCATTGTCTGCGAAGTATCTGGTGGAACATCAGGGTAAGCTGGATCAGAAACTGATCGATGTGCCTGTAGAGGTAGACAGGGATGTGGCTATGCGCAAGCTTGCTTTCCTTGGGAGATCTATAGATGTGCTGACACCGGAGCAGGAGGAATACCTGAACAGTTCCAGTATCTGAGAAGGGACAGGGCCTATATGCCGCAGAGAGGGAGGAGAGAATGAAGATCGGTATCGGGAATGACCATTCAGGGCTGCAGATGAAGCAGGAGATTGTGGGATTTCTGCAGGAGAAAGGCCATGAGGTAGTCAATTATGGGACGGATGAAAGTGAAAGATGCGATTATCCTATTTATGGGGAAAGGGTAGGACGTGCGGTGGCGGCAGGCGATGTAGACAGAGGCATACTGATCTGCGGGACGGGCCTTGGGATCTCTCTTGCGGCGAATAAGGTCCGGGGCATCCGGGCAGTGGTGTGCAGTGAGCCCTGTACGGCCCGGTTATCCAGGCAGCACAACGACGCCAACGTACTTGCCTTCGGAGCGCGTATAGTAGGGATAGAGATGGCAAAGATGATCATAGAGACCTGGCTGGATACAGAGTTCGAGGGCGGACGGCATAAACGCCGGGTGGATATGATCGCAGAGATCGAAGATAGATAAGCGAGGGAATAAAGATGGATTTTGATCAGCAGAGCCTGCAGATGCATGAGCAGCATCAGGGGAAGATAAGTGTGCAGAGCAAGGTAGCGCTGCGGACAAGAGATGACTTGAGTACAGCTTATACCCCGGGGGTCGCCCAGCCCTGCAGAGAGATCGCGAAGAACAGACTGGATGCTTATAGATATACGTCAAAAGGGAACCTGGTGGCTGTAGTGACCGACGGGACAGCAGTGCTGGGCCTGGGTGACATCGGGCCGGAAGCTGCCATGCCTGTGATGGAGGGAAAAGCCATCCTCTTCAAAGAATTTGGGAATGTGGATGCGTTTCCCATCTGTCTGGATACAAAGGATGTGGATGAGATCGTAGAGACGGTGGTGCGGATGGCGCCTACGTTCGGAGGGGTGAATCTGGAAGATATCTCAGCTCCCCGTTGTTTTGAGATCGAGAAGAGGCTGAAAGAGAGGCTGGATATCCCTGTTTTCCATGACGATCAGCATGGGACAGCGGTCGTCGTACTGGCGGCGATCATCAACGGTCTGCGGCTGACAAGAAAAAAGGCGGAGGACTGTAAGGTAGTACTCAATGGCTCCGGTGCAGCCGGGATCGCTATCGCAAAACTTTTGTTGAATTATGGATTTAAGGATCTGATCCTCTGCGACAGAAAAGGCATGATCAATAAGGAGAACGCCGGGAATCCTGTCAAGAAAGAGATGGCGGAAGTGACCAACCTAAAAGGTGGAGAAGGCAGTCTGGCAGATGCTCTGGTGGATGCAGATATCTTCATCGGTGTCTCCGCGCCGGGCAGCGTGACCCAGGAGATGGTCAGGTCTATGAGACCGGATCCTATGGTCTTCGCCATGGCAAATCCTGTGCCGGAGATCATGCCGGATGAGGCAAAGGCGGCGGGAGCTAAGATCATTGGCACGGGAAGATCGGACTTCCCCAACCAGATCAATAATGTGCTGGTATTCCCGGGTATCTTCCGGGGGGCGTTGGATGTGCATGCCAAGACCATCACTGAAGAGATGAAGATGGCGGCGGCCAGAGGGCTGGCAGATCTAGTGGAGGCTGACAAGCTGGCTCCCGACTATGTGATCCCGGATGCTTTCGATCCGCGGGTAGCAGAAGCCGTGTCCCAGGCTGTGGCCCAGGAAGCGGTAAAGAGCGGCGTATGTAAATCGCTTTAAGGATCCCCGGCGGTCATGGGAACGCTGGAGCGTGAAATGATCAGCCTTCATATGTCAATAAATATAGTTAAGAAAGGGACATAAAGATATGGATGAAAAGATGAAAAAAGATCTGCAGAAACTGGCCCTCCAGATCCGTATGGGCGTAGTGGAAGAGATAAAAGCCCGTGGATTTGGACATCTGGGCGGGAGTCTGAGCGTATGTGATGCATTGGCAGTCCTGTATGGAAAAGAGATGAGAGTGGATCCTAAAAACCCTCAGTGGCCAGAGCGGGACAAATTGGTGTGTTCCAAAGGACATGCGGGCCCGGCTGTCTATTCAGTGCTGGCAGTCAAAGGCTATTTCCCATACGATGATATCAAGACCCTGAACCAGCCGGGGACGGATTTCCCCAGCCATTGCGATAAGAAAAAGACGATCGGTGTGGATATGACCACAGGATCCTTAGGACAGGGCACTTCCCTGGCGGCGGGCATGGCTCTGGGCGACCGCTTGAAAGGCAGGGACAGCCGTGTGTTCGTGATCGTGGGCGACGGGGAGAGCAATGAAGGCCAGGTATGGGAAGCTTTCATGTTCGCGGCTGCAAAAAAACTCTCCAATTACGTGGTACTCTTGGATAACAATAAAAAACAGCTGGACGGTTATGTGAGCGATGTGCTGGACACAGGCGACCTGGCAGCGAAGATGGAAGCCTTCGGTTTTGACACACAGGCTGTGGACGGCAATGATATAGAGGCAATGGCGGCAGCCCTGGAGCGGACGAAAAAAGGCGGGGACAAGCCCTATGCGATCGTGATGGATACAGTGAAGGGGAAAGGGATCGCCGATGTGGAAGATACGATGGCAAACCACAGTATGAATGTAACTCCGGAACAGTGTGACAAATGGCTGGCAGACCTTCAGAAGGAATGGGATGCCCTGGAAGGATAGGAGGGAAAGAGATGGATATCGTATACAATGGAGAGATGGATCCCCGCGCATTTAAAGAGATATTGGGTACACAACTGCAGGCGCTGGCAGAGGAAGATCCGGATGTGATCTACCTGGACGCGGATCTTATGAGCTGTATCGGGACGGCGAAATGGGCCATGACGTCCAGCCAGGGCGTCAACTGCGGGATCGCGGAGGCGAATATGGCAGGGGTGGCCGCAGGGCTTTCTGCCAGCGGATTCAAGCCCTATATCCACAGTTTCGGGCCTTTTGCCTCCCGCCGCTGCTATGACCAGGTGTATCTGTCAGCCGGGTATGCAGGCAATCCGATCACAGTGATCGGTTCCGACCCAGGCGTCTGCGCAGCCTTTAACGGCGGGACACATATGCCTTTTGAGGATATGGCTCTATATCGCGCCATGCCCGGCTCTACAGTCCTGGATATCGCCGACTGCAACCAGCTGATCAGTGTGCTGAGACAAGTCAAAGATATGGACGGGGTCAAATACATCCGTGTGGGCAGGAAAAACTGTGCGAAGATATATGGAGACGGTGCAGACGTCCCCATCGGCAAAGGCGTCACCCTCCGGGAGGGAAAAGATGCGGCAGTCTTTGCCACAGGCATCATGATCCATGAAGCGTTCAAAGCGGCGGAAGTCCTTTCGAAAGATGGGATCGAGATCGCGATCATCGACATGTTCACAGTGAAACCTTTAGACGGAGCCTGTGTGGTCAAGTATGCGAAGGAGACAGGGGCAGTGGTGACCGCAGAGAACCACAATAAGATCGGGGGCCTGTACAGCGCAGTCTGCGATGCATTGGCGGCCAGCGAGCCTGTCCCGGTAGAATATGTGGCTGTGGAAGATGTGTTCGGGGAAGTAGGCCCCCAGGATTACCTGCAGAAACAATTTGGGCTGACTGCGGAACACATTGTAGAAAAAGTGAGAGCGGCGGTCGCACGGAAAAAATAGAAGATTCCTGTAGAGTGTGTTTTAAAACCTCAAATATCGTTAAATTACAGCAAATTTACAGATAACAGATGAGTACATTCCAAAAACAGCGTTTTAAGGGGTCCGGGTGAGATCCGTGATCCCCCGGCGCTTTTAGTATTTTTCTCGCAGAAAAGTACACATCCAAAGAACTGAGCGGCTGTGGATCGTACCAAATGTTCGTATTATTTAATTTATTTACAGAATTGAGAAAAATACAGATCTTATTTTAATTATAGTTGACAAACAGACACCTGGCAGGTATAATTTTAAAAGTGTAGTTTCAAACACACTCTAGGAGAAAGTCATGCACATTCAATTAGCAGATGTTCTATTTGAGGAGGGGCGCACTTTCCACTACGAGATCCCATTGGAGCGGGATGTCATGGAAGTGGGGAGAGAGAGCTTTGCCCTGTATGAGAAAAGCCCGGTCGTCCTGGATATCGTCAACACAGGGGGACAGGTCATCGAGATAGAAGGAAGCTGTCAAGTATCCGCGAAGATCCCTTGTGGAAGGTGTCTGAAAGAGGTGGAGACTTCTTTTATGCTGTCCATTTCAAGAAAAT
This sequence comes from uncultured Lachnospiraceae bacterium, assembly GCA_947652925.1. Taxonomy (GTDB): domain Bacteria; phylum Bacillota; class Clostridia; order Lachnospirales; family Lachnospiraceae; genus MGBC164599. The sequence goes on along the minus strand of CANTEW010000006.1, from coordinate 30,241 downwards.
TGGACATGAAGGGGTCGGAGCAGGAGCGGATGCAGAGATTGGATGGTGTTGATCTTATTACAGGAACAAAGCTGGATGTGGAGCGGTTGGTCTATGACGGATTGTTAGCCCAATGGCCCATGCGGGTCTTGTGTAAGGAGGAGTGCAAGGGATTGTGCAGCACGTGCGGCGCGGATCTCAATACCGATCCTTGCGGCTGCGACAGGCAGAGCCTGGATCCCCGTATGGCGGCGATCAGTGATATATTCAGCGCATTTAAGGAGGTTTGATCATGTCTATCTGTCCAAAGAATAAGATGTCAAAGTCAAGAAGGGATAAAAGGAGGGCCAACTGGAAGATGACCCCTCCAAATCTGGTGAAATGCAGCAAATGCGGTGCATTGTCCATGCCTCACAGAGTATGCAAAGCTTGTGGGAGTTACAACAAAAGAGAGATCGTCTCTGTTGACTGAGAGAAAACGAGCGGAAGGGTCTGTGAAAGGATCTTTCCGTTTTTTTTGTTCATGTATTGACTATTTTACAGATGTCCCTTATGATGTGTGGATAAGGTTTATGAGGAGGAGAAAATGTCTGGATCAGTAAAGGTTGTGGTAGATGCCATGGGCGGCGACTACGCCCCGGGCGTACCGGTGAAAGGGGCGGTGGATGCCTTAAGAGAGAGTGGGGATATCTACATCTATCTGGTGGGCGTCAAAGAAACAGTAGAGAAGGAATTGAGTAAATACGCATACCCCAAAGACCGTCTGGAGATCGTGGGGGCTTCCCAGGTCATTGAGACTGCAGAGCCTCCGGTGGCGGCCATACGCGCGAAGAAGGATTCTTCTATTGTAGTGGGACAGACGATGGTCAGAAAAGGGCAGGCGGATGCATTCGTTTCATCAGGGAGTACAGGCGCGGTCCTGGTGGGCGGGCAGGTGATCGTGGGCAGGATCAAAGGGGTGGAGCGTGCCCCTCTGGCGCCGCTGATCCCCACGGCTAAGGGGATGTCCCTGCTGATCGACTGTGGTGCGAACGTGGACGCCCGTTCGTCTCATCTCGTCCAATTTGCGAAGATGGGATCTGTCTATATGGAAAATGTGGTGGGGATGGACAAGCCGAGAGTGGCGATCGTGAACATCGGGGCAGAAGAGGAGAAAGGGAACGCTCTGGTAAAAGAAACTTTTCCGCTCCTGAAAGAATGTACAGATATTCATTTTATAGGGAGCATCGAGGCCAGGGATATCCCGGCGGGCGCAGCTGATGTGATCGTCTGCGAGGCTTTTGTAGGGAATGTGATCTTGAAGCTCTATGAAGGCGTGGGTGCGACTCTGATCTCTAAGATCAAGCAGTCTATGATGACGTCCCTGCGCAGTAAACTGGGAGCTTTGCTGGTAAAGCCGGCGCTCAAGGACACGCTGAAGGACTTCGATCTGAGCGGCCATGGCGGGGCGCCGCTCTTGGGACTAAAGGGGCTGGTGGTAAAGACCCACGGGAGTGCATCGGCAGTGGAGATCAAAAACGCGATCTTCCAATGCCGCCAGTTCAAAAAACAGGAGATAGCCGATAAGATCAAAGACCATCTTTCGGTCTAAAATGTGGAGGACAGGGCGATGGAATTGGAAAAGCTGTGTTCTATCATTGCGGACGTGATGGGCATAGAGGCTGGAGGACTCACAGAGCATACGGCTTTTGTGGAGGACCTGGGGGCAGATTCCCTGGATATATTCCAGATCATCATGGGGATCGAAGAAGAATTTGACATTGAATTGGACGCGGGCGCCGCAGAGCAGATCATATCTGTGGGCGAAGCGGTGGAGGCGATCAAAAGAGCGGTTGGATGAGGGTGTTGTGGGCGGGCACAGCACCCTCTCCTTTTGGAAATGTATCAGGAGGCAGTGAATGGGAAATATGAACGATCTGAAGAAATTTGAAGAGATCGCCGGGTATCAGTTTCGGGATCACAAACTCTTACGTCAGGCGGTGACACACAGTTCCTATGCGAATGAAAAACGGATGGGAAAAAATAAATGCAATGAGCGGCTGGAATTTCTCGGGGATGCGGTCTTAGAACTGGTCAGCAGTGAATTTTTGTACGAGCATTATCCCAACGTGCCCGAGGGAGAGCTGACAAAGAAGCGGGCGAGCATGGTCTGCGAGCCGTCCCTCGCCATGTCTGCGAGAGATATCCGGCTGCAGGAATTTCTCCTCTTGGGAAAAGGAGAAGAATTTACCGGCGGGAGAGAGCGGGATTCGATCACTTCTGATGCCCTGGAAGCGGTGATCGGAGCTATCTATCTGGACGGAGGGATCGAATGTGCCAGGGATTTTATCCTGCGTTTTGTCTTAAACGACCTGGAACATAAATCTTTATTCTATGACAGCAAGACAGTCCTGCAGGAGATCGTCCAGGATCAGGGCAAAGTCCCGGAGTATGTACTCACCGGCTGTACAGGCCCGGATCATGATAAATGTTTCTTTGCCGAGGTCCATGTCTCCGGCAAGATATGCGGAAAAGGGAAAGGGCATACGAAAAAAGCGGCAGAGCAGGCTGCGGCGTATGAGGCTGTCTTATCTTTGAGAAAGTAAAGGGTGCGGCATGTATCTGAAGAGTATCGAGGTACAGGGATTTAAATCGTTTGCACAGAAGATCTGTTTTGAATTCCACAACGGGATCACAGGGATCGTGGGGCCAAATGGCAGCGGGAAGAGCAATGTGGCGGATGCGGTCCGCTGGGTCCTGGGTGAGCAGAGCGCCCGCCAGCTCAGGGGCGGCAATATGCAGGATGTGATCTTCTCCGGGACAGAGAACAGGAGGCCGCTGAGTTATGCTTCTGTGGCGATCACTCTGGACAATGGGGACCACAAGCTGCCTGTATCTTTTGACGAAGTGACGGTGGCCCGGCGGTTATACCGTTCTGGAGAGAGTGAATACTTGATCAACGGGAGCGGATGCAGGCTGAAAGATATCCAGGAGATGTTTTACGACACGGGTATCGGAAAAGAAGGATATTCTATCATCGGGCAGGGACAGATCGACCGGATCTTGAGCGGAAAGCCGGAGGAACGCAGAGAGCTGTTCGACGAGGCGGCAGGCATTGTAAAATTCAAGCGCAGAAAAAATACGGCCTTAAAAAAACTAGAAGACGAGAAACAGAACCTGGTACGTGTGACAGATATCCTGCGGGAGCTGGAACGGCAGCTGGGGCCTCTGGAAAAACAGGCGGAGAAAGCGCGGATCTATCTGGACAGAAAAGAAGGATTGAAACGCCTGGATGTACAGATCTTTTTAGCTGAGACAGAACATGTCCGTATCCAGTTGGAAGAACTTGCTGAGAAGAGCAGGATCACAGAGGAGCAGTTAAAAAAGACCTCCGGGCAGTTCGAGCAGGCAAAACAGAGATATGGAGAGCTGGAACGGCGTATAGAAGAACTGGATATGCAGATCGGAGAGGCCAGAGAGCTGGCCCAGGAAAACGCCCTGCGCTGCCAGCAGCTGGAGGGGCAGGAAAATGTCCTGGTGGAACAGATCCATACAGGAAAGAGCAGCGGTGCGCGCAGCAGGGAACGTCTCCAATCTGTAGAGAGAGAGCTGCAGGACAGGGCAGAAGTCCTGGAGAGACACGCCGCAGAAAAAAAACAGCTCCAGAGCTCACTGGAGGAGATCAGGGGGAAAGACCAGGAGAAAGAAAAGCGGTCAAAAGAACTGGATAAGAGGATCAAAGGCCTTGAGCGAGAGATCGAAGAGGGAAAGAACGAGATCATCGAGATCCTCAACAGGCGTGCCAATACCAAAGGGAAGATGCAGCGCTATGATACCATGATGGAGCAGATCCAGATCCGCAAGAGCGCGCTGGACCAGAAAGCCCTCCGTCTGAAAAGTGAGGAGACAGAGCTTACAGGAGCGGCGGGAGAGATCCGGGCAGCCTACGACCAGACTATGGAAAAAAAAGAGCAGCTGCTCCAAAAAGAAGCTGAGATCGGAGGAGAGATACGTGGATCGACCGACCAGATCCAGGAACAACGGAGTCAGCTGGAGGCAGGGCAGGCAGCTTACCATCGGGAGGCTTCCCGTCTGGAATCTTTGAAAAACCTTGCGGAGCGTTACGATGGATATGGGAACAGCATACGCCGGGTGATGGAACGCAGAAAGGATATGCCGGGCATACAGGGGGTGGTGGCAGATCTGATACAGGTGGACAGAGACTATGAGGTAGCCATAGAGACGGCTCTGGGCGGCAGTATCCAGAATATCGTCACAGACAATGAACAGACAGCCAAGCGCCTGATCGAGCATCTGAAGAAGAACCGGTATGGACGGGCGACTTTTTTACCCCTGACCAGTATCAGCAGCCGGGGCAGGCTCACGCAGGAAGCTGTGTTGAAAGAACCCGGCGTGGTGGGGCTTGCCAGCGGCCTGGTGCGGACAGATCCTCAATATCAGGAGCTGGTAGAGTATCTGTTGGGAAGGACCCTGGTGGTCAGGCAGATGGACCATGCGATCGCCATAGGAAAAAAATACCGTCATTCCCTGCGCATGGTCACTCTGGAGGGAGAGTCTTTCAGCCCGGGCGGATCCATGACCGGCGGCGCATATAAGAATAGCAGCAACCTTTTGGGACGGCGGCGGGAGATCGAAGAGCTGACGGCCCTGGTCAAGACCCGGAGAGGCGATCTGGAGATCCTGCAGGAGGCATTACGGGAAAACCGGGAGAAAAGAGACAGGCTCAAAGAAGAGGCGGCTAAGATCCAAAAAGGGATCCAGGAGGAAAACATCCGTCAAAAGACCCTTGAACTCCAGTTATCCCAGCAGACAGAAAAAGAAGAAGAGATGAAGTCCCGTACCCAACGCCTGGAGAGAGAGCGCCAGGAGATCGGGGAGCAGGTACGGGAGTTGGGGGCGGGCAAGGCGGCTATCCAGAAAGAGCTGGACGCTTCCAGCCAGGAAGAGAGAGAACAGGAGAGCTTGATAGGAGAACGTCAGGGAGAGCTTGACAGAGCGCGCCAGGAAGCAGAAGGGTATCAGAAGGAGATGGAGGAGTTCCATCTGCAGTGTTCATCCCTGGAACAAAAAGAAGATTATCTGGACACAGATATGCTGAGACTCCGCCAGGAACAGAAGAAGTTGGGAGAAGAAGAAGAGAAGATCAAAGAAGATCTGGTAAAGGGAGAGCAGGAGATAGAGCAAAAAGAAGAAGAGATCCGTCTGATCCGTGAGGACAGGAAAAAAGCAGACACCTGTGCTTTTGAGAGCCAGTCCCGTATGCAGGGGTATCTGGAAGAAAAAGAGAAAGTCTCCGGTGACCACAAGGCTTTTTTTCAAAAAAGAGAAGGACTCGCTGAACAGATCGGGCTCCTGGATAAAGAAAATTTCCGTCTGCACAGCCAGATCGAGAAATTGGAAGAGGGGCAGGAATCCCGTGTAGACTATATGTGGGAAGAATATGAGATCACACCAGGAAACGCTTCCCAATATGTCACAGAAGGGGAAGAACGCAGCCGGGAAGAGCTAAAAAAAGACATTGCTAAGATACGGGAAGAGATCCGCAGACTGGGAGATGTGAATGTGAATGCCATCGAGGACTATAAAGAGCTGAAGGAGCGGCATACATTCCTGTCAGCCCAGCATCAAGACCTGGTGGCGGCGGAGAAAACGCTGCTGCAGATCATCGAGGATCTGGATACAGGGATGCGCAGGCAATTTGCAGAAAAATTCAAAGAGATCCAGCGGGAGTTTAATAAAGCATTCCAGGAATTATTCGGAGGCGGGAAAGGGACATTGGAATTGATGGACGATGCAGATATCCTGGAGGCAGGGATCAAGATCATCTCTCAGCCGCCGGGGAAGAAACTGCAGAATATGATGCAGCTGTCCGGCGGTGAGAAAGCACTGACAGCCATCGCGCTGCTCTTTGCGATCCAGAATCTGAAACCTTCCCCTTTCTGTCTGCTGGACGAGATCGAGGCGGCTCTGGATGATTCCAATGTGGTAAGATTTGCCCAGTATGTACATAAGTTGACGAAGAACACACAATTTATTATAATAACCCATAGACGGGGGACGATGAATGCCGCGGACCGCCTGTATGGGATCACCATGCAGGAGAAGGGCGTTTCTACCTTGGTGTCAGTGGATCTGGTGGAAAACGAACTGGATAAGCCAGAGTCCCCGTAGTGAGCAGCGGGGTGTCTGGCTCTCGCGGCAGTCGCCAAATATCCATGTGCACATGGCTGTTTGGCTCGTTGTTCCGCGGTAATAAACGAGGAGGGCTTTTTAAAATGGCGGAAGAAAAGCAGGGCTTCTTTAAACGGCTTGTAAATGGCCTGGCGAAGACCAGGGAGAATATCGTATCTGGGATCGATTCTATATTCAGCGGGTTTTCCAGCATTGATGATGATTTCTATGAAGAGATCGAAGAGATCTTGATCATGGGGGATATCGGGATCAATGCCACGACTGCGATCATCGAGGACCTGAAAAAACAGGTGGCTGAAAAACATATCAAAGATCCGGCAGAATGCAAACAGCTCTTGATCAACAGTGTGACAGACCAGATGCGGGTGGAGGACACTCAGTATGAATTTGAACACAGAAAGTCCGTGATCTTGGTGATCGGGGTCAATGGCGTGGGCAAGACTACTTCTGTGGGGAAGCTGGCCGGGAAGTTGAAAGATCAGGGGAAGAAAGTCGTCCTGGCGGCGGCGGATACCTTCCGGGCGGCGGCGGGAGAGCAGCTGACCCAGTGGGCAGAACGGGCAGGCGTGGAGATGATCGGAGGACAGGACGGGGCGGATCCGGCTTCCGTTGTCTACGATGCGGTAGCGGCGGCCAAGGCCAGGGACGCGGATGTGCTGTTATGTGATACGGCCGGCCGGCTGCACAACAAGAGGAACCTCATGGAAGAACTGCGCAAGATCTATCGTATCCTGGAGAGGGAATATCCGGAAGCATACCGGGAGACGCTGGTGGTGCTGGATGGGACAACGGGGCAGAATGCTCTGGTACAGGCGAGACAGTTCAGTGAGGTGGCAGATCTGACAGGGATCATACTGACGAAGCTGGACGGGACGGCAAAAGGAGGGATCGCGGTGGCGATCCAGTCGGAACTGAATATACCAGTGAAATATATCGGCGTGGGAGAGAGCATCGACGATCTGCAGAAATTTGACGCAGAGGCATTTGTGAGAGCGCTGTTCAATATAGAGGAAACGTAACTGTGAAGGTACTGAACAGTTAGACTGAGATACCACAGGAAGGATAAAGAGATGTTGACATTAGAAAAATTTGAGGAAGCGTCTGAGATCGTGAAGAAGGTCACCAGGGAGACACGTCTGATCTACAGTGAGTACCTGAGCGGACAGACAGAAAACAAAGTATACCTGAAACCGGAAAATATGCAGCTGACGGGAGCTTATAAGGTAAGGGGCGCATACTATAAGATCAGTACTCTCTCGGAGGAAGAGAGAGAGAAAGGCCTGATCACAGCATCCGCGGGCAACCATGCCCAGGGCGTGGCCTATGCCGCCAGGGAGTTTGGGGTGCGGGCGGTCATCGTGATGCCCACGACGACGCCCCTGATCAAAGTAGAGCGCACGAAGAGTTATGGCGCAGAGGTCATACTCCAGGGTGATTCTTATGACGAGGCCTGCGCCCACGCCCGGAAAGAGGCGGAGGAAAAGGGATATACATTCATCCATCCCTTTGACGATCTGGCCGTAGCCACGGGGCAGGGGACGATCGCCATGGAGATCATCCAGGATCTTCCGCTGGTGGACTATATCCTGGTCCCCGTGGGGGGCGGCGGCCTGGCGGCCGGGGTGGCGACCCTGGCAAAACAGTTGAACCCCCATATCCGGGTGATCGCCGTGGAGCCTGCAGGGGCCAATTGTCTGGAAGTCTCCCTGGAGAAAGGGGAAGTTTGTACATTGCCCCAGGCCACAACGATCGCAGACGGTACAGCGGTGAAGACGCCGGGAGAGAAGATCTTCCCTTATCTGCAGGAAAACATAGATGAGGTGATCACCATTGAGGATGATGAGCTGATCGTGGCTTTCCTGGATATCGTAGAGAACCATAAGATGGTGGTGGAGAATTCCGGGCTGCTCACTGTGGCTGCACTGCGCCATCTGGAATTTACAGGCAAAAAGGTGGTCTGTGTCTTGAGCGGTGGAAACATGGATATGATCACGATGGCATCCGTCGTCCAGCACGGCCTGATCCAGAGGGACAGGATCTTCACCGTATCCGTACTGCTCCCGGATAAACCCTGGGAATTGGTGCGCGTCTCTTCCGTGATCGCGGAAAATCAGGGAAATGTCATCAAACTGGATCACAACCAGTTTGTCAGCACAAACCGGAACGCGGCGGTGGAATTGAAGATCACCGTAGAAGCATTTGGGACAGACCACAAACGGCAGCTGGTCGCTGCCCTAGAGCAGGCGGGATTCCGGCCGAAAGTGATCCGTCCCATATTATGATCAGATCGTTTTCTGCATCATTTTATTTCGATGAGCTGATATTCTTTGTTCCCAAGCCCCAGTTTCACAGCATGCTCGATGGCTGACTGCCAGTGGGTATCCGGGGAGATGGTGTGGAAATGGTCGTGGCTGGGGTCTTCCGGCAGTTCGCCCAGCATAGAGTGACGGATAGGCGGCTGCGCATTGACGGCGTCCACACAGGCCATGTCCAGGGCCACCGGGTCGAAGGAGGCGAAAAAGCCCACATCCGGTACGATAGCCGCATCATTTTCTCCGTGGCAGTCGCAGTAAGGTGAGACGTCGATCACCAGGCTGATATGGAAATGGGGGCGTCCCTCCAGGACAGCCTTCGTGTATTCAGCGATCTTACAGTTTAAGATATCGTTGGATTCATCGCTGGCCGGAAGGATGGCGTCTTTCGGACAGACACCGATACAGCGGCCGCATCCCACGCATTTATCGTGATCGATGGAAGCAGTCTCTTGTGGGAAACTGATGGCGCTGTGGGCGCAGACTTTGGTACATTTTTTACAGCTTATGCAGATCTGGGGATCCACATGGGGTTTTCCGGCGCTGTGCATCTCCATCTTCCCGGCCCGGGAACCGCATCCCATGCCGATGTTTTTTAACGCGCCTCCGAATCCGGATGCTTCATGGCCTTTGAAATGGTTCATGGAGATGAATACATCCGCGTCCATGATCGCCTGTCCGATCTTGGCCTCTTTTACGTATGTGCCGCCCTCCACGGGCACATAGACTTCATCCGTACCTTTTAATCCATCGGCGATCAAGAGCTGGCAGCCGGTGGTATAAGGGGTAAATCCATTGGCATAAGCGCTGTCCAGGTGGTCCAGGGCGTTTTTGCGCCCGCCCACATACAGGGTGTTGCAGTCTGTGAGGAAGGGTTTTCCGCCCAGCTCTTTGATCACATCGGCCACGGTCTTGGCATAGTTATGCCGGAGAAAGGCTAAGTTGCCGGGTTCGCCGAAATGGATCTTGATGGCGGTGAACTTATCTGTAAGATCGATCTTTCCGATGCCTGCTTTTTTGATCAGGCGTTCCAGTTTCTGCAAAAGGCTGTCTCCGGGTTTTGCGCGGAGATCGGTGAAATATACTTCAGATCTTTCCATTCTTTATATCCTCCTTGTCCTATATTTTTGTATGATACTATTAAAACGTAAAAAAATCAATTGTTTTGCTCATCTATTTTTAAACATGATCGGGTTGTCTTGCATAGTCTCTCCATATATGATACGATTGCCTTGCCGGTAGGATTTAGTACGCAGCTTGAAGAAGAGGGATTTGAGAGATGAAGATAACGAGTGCATATGCAGTCCCGCATCCTCCGCTGATCATCCCGGAGGTGGGGAGGCGCCAGACACGGGATATACGGGCGACAAAGGAGTCCTATGAAGAAGTGGGAGGGCGTATCGCGGAGGAGAGGCCGGATACCCTGGTAGTGATCTCACCCCACAGTGTGATGTATGCCGATCACCTGCACATCTCCCCGGGGATCCAGGCACGGGGGGATCTTGGCGTTTTTGGTGTTCCGCAGGTATCGATAGAGACGCCTTATGACCAGATCTTTGCCAACCAACTCTATGCCCAGGCAGAGTACAGAGGTATCCCGGCTGGATTTCTGGGGGAGGTGGATCCTGCGCTGGATCATGGGACGATGATCCCTTTGTATTTTATACAGAAATATACAGGGCCGATACCTATTGTGCGGGTTTCTGTTTCCGGGCTTTCCTATGAGATGCATTACCGGTTCGGGCAGTGTATCAGCCAGGCGGCGCTGGTCACCGGAAAGAGGACGGCCATCATCGCCAGCGGCGATCTTTCCCATAAGCTCAGGGAAGATGGGCCTTATGGTTTTTCTATGGATGGATTGTTGTTTGATGAGAAGATCTGCCGGATCTTTGAACAGGGGGATTTTTATGATCTTTTGGATATGGATCCGGTCCTGTGTGAGTCTGCGGCAGAATGCGGACATCGACCGTTTTTGGTGATGGCGGGGGCCTTTGACGGATGGGAGGTGGATGCCAGGCTGTTTTCCTATCAGGGACCGTTTGGCGTAGGATATGCGGTGGCCGGATTTTGGCCTGTGAAGGAGTCGGAGGAACGTAAGTTTTTGGAAAGATATATCCGGGAGAAGGAACGGGGGCGGTTGGAGAAGAGAGAGAAGGAAGGCGCGTATGTACGGCTGGCGCGGGAAGCCCTGGAGCATCACGTTCTGACAGGAGAGCGGATCTCTCTTCCGGAGGGACTGCCGCAGGAACTGTATGGAGAGCAGGCAGGGGCTTTTGTGAGCCTGAAGATCGATGGCACGCTGCGGGGCTGCATCGGGACGATCATGCCCACCCAGTCCTGCGTGGGCGAGGAGATCATTGAAAATGCTATCAGCGCGGCCGTCCGCGACCATCGTTTTACCCCGGTGACGCCGGAAGAACTGCCGCTCTTGACTTACAGCGTAGATATCCTGGGTGAGCCGGAACCGATCCAGAGTATGGATCAGCTGGATGTGAAACGATATGGGGTGATCGTCCAGTCCGGGTTAAAACGTGGGCTTCTGCTCCCCGATCTGGCCGGAGTGGACACGCCCCAGGAACAAGTGCATATCGCTCTGGAGAAAGCGGGCATACCATCTCATATCGATTATACCATGGAGCGCTTTGAAGTCATCCGTCATTGGTGATGTTGATATCCATGCTGCCGCTGCGAAAGCCCTCCAGGTCTAGGGTCAGGTAGGTCAGATCCAGTTCTTTTAATGCCTGGACGATCTGCTGCCTGTGTTTTAGCAGGAGGGGAAGATCCTCCAGGTCGGTCTCTATCCGTGCGATATCCCCGTGGACACGGATGCGCACATCGTCAAGGCCCAGGTCTTTCAAAGATCTCTCTCCCCGGTCGATGCGGGAGAGGAGTCCTGTATCCATGTGCGTGCCGTAGGGCAGGCGGGTGGCCAGGCAGGGCGCAGAGGGACGGGAGGCGACGGCCAGTCCATACTCTGCGGCCATCCGGCGGACGTGGGCCTTGGTGATGCCGCATTGGGCCAGGGGGCTTGCCACGTCCATCTCCCGGACAGCTTTCAGTCCCGGGCGGTAGACGTTCAGATCGTCTTTATTGGAGCCTTCCAGTACGGTGTGTACGTTCTTTTCTCTAGCAAATCCCCATGCTCGCTCGAAGAGCATCTTTTTGCAGTGGTAGCATCTGTCTGGGGGATTTTCAGATATCTTGGAGTTTTCCAGTCCATCGACCGTCAGTACATGGTGGCTGACGTCCATGGATGCGGCCAGTTTCCTGGCGTATGCAAGGTCGGCCTGGGGGTGCAGCGCCGTCTGGAAAGTGACGGCGTAGACCTTTTTGCCTGTCTCCCGGCAGGCCCGGGAGAGCAGATATAACAGCAGTGCGCTGTCCACCCCGCCGGAAAACGCCAGTACGATGTCTGTTTGGGCGTATGTCTTGATCTGCGAGAGCAGCTTGTCTTTTTCTGTATCCATGATATCCCTCCCTGTTTTTGTTTACCGCGAGAGTCTCTCTAAGTCTTCATAAAAGCCTGGATAGGAGATTTTTACGCAGTCTGCGTCCTCTATGTGGGTGGTGCCTTCTGCTGCCAGGGCTGCTATGGCAAAAGACATGGCGATCCTGTGGTCTTTGTATGTGTGGATATCTGCTCCGGAGAGGGTGGGGCCGCCCCGGATGATCATGCCGTCCGGTGTGCCTGTGACGTCTGCGCCCATGGCGGACAGATCTTCCACCATGACTGCGATCCGGTCAGATTCTTTTACTTTTAATTCTCCTGCATCCCGGATGATCGTCTCCCCTTGGGCGAAAGCGGCCATGACAGCCAGTATGGGCAGTTCGTCGATCAATGTGGGGATGATCCCTCCCTCGATGATGGTCCCTTTCAGGGTGCTGGAACGTACCAGCAGGTCGGCGGTGGGTTCTCCGCTGTCTTTGCGTTCGTTCAGGTATCGGATATCTGCGCCCATGGCGCGGCAGACTTCCAACATGCCGCTGCGGGTAGGGTTGATACCTACATTTTGGATCAGGATCTCTGAATGGGGCACCAGCAGTCCGGCGGCGATGAAATAGGCGGCAGAGGAGATATCGCCGGGGACTGGGATCTCACGGGCTTCCAGTGAAGGCTCCGGTCTAATGGTCACAGTGTTCCCCTGGATGGTCAGTGTGGCGCCCAGATGTTCCAGCATCCGCTCCGAATGATCCCTGGACAGTGCAGGTTCTGTGACGGAAGTAGGTCTGTCCGCGTACATGCCTGCAAAGAGGATACAGGATTTTACCTGGGCCGACGCTACCGGGGTGTTGTAGTGGATGCCTTTGAGCGGTGTCCCATGGATCTTAAGAGGGGCGCAGCCGTTACCTGGCAGGCTCTCGATCTGTGCCCCCATCTGAGACAGCGGCTCTATGACCCGTTCCATAGGGCGTTTCTGGATAGAGACGTCTCCGGTGAGTGTGACGGAAAAGGGCTGGGGAGCCAGGATGCCGGAGAGCAGCCGGATGGTCGTCCCGCTGTTCCCTACGTCCAGGGTATCTGCAGGAGCTGTCAGTCCGTGGAGCCCTTTTCCGTATACCAGGACTTCTCCGGGGGTGTTGGTGATCTGGATGCCCATGCGCCGGAAGCAGTCCATGGTGGACAGGCAGTCAGCCCCCTGGAGGAAATTGGTGATCTTCGTGGTGCCTTTCGCCAGGGCTCCCAGCATGATGCCGCGGTGGGAGATGGATTTGTCCCCCGGGACCTTGACCTCTCCCTGCAGGCCGTTGGATCTTCTGATATCCATAAGAAGTATGCTCCTTTCTGTATCACTCTATCGGGTATGGATGATGTAATTGCGTTTTTTCAGGATCTCGAAAGCTTTTTCACAGTCGCAGCCCTCGTAAAATTCGATGCGCAGCACCCCTTCTTCGAATTCACGGTTGTGGATGATGCCGATGTTCTTGATGCTGATCTGTTCCATTGCCAGTAACGTGGCGATCGTGGCGATACCGCCCGGCTCGTCAGCGATCTCGCAGTACAGGATGTAGGATCTGCGCAGGGGGCCTTCCGGCAGGATCTCGATAGAATCCCGGTAGTCCCTGGCGTGGGAGAAGATGTTGTATAATCCCTGGGCGTCCTTCTGGTCTACCTGGTATCTGGTCTGGATGAGCATGCGGATGAGAGCATCCAGGGTCTTGGAGATGTTCTCCGGATTTTCCAGACAGATCTGTTGCCACATATCCGGTGAGGAGGAAGCGATGCGGGTGATATCTTTAAAACCGCCTGCCGCGATCAGTTTCATGTGTTCATCTTCAGTGTCCAGTTCCCGCACAAGGTTTACCAGCGTGGCGGCTACGATGTGGGGCAGATGGCTGATCCCGGCGGTGATGTAGTCGTGTTCCTGGTGGGTCAGCACCAAAGGGATGGCCCCCAGGGAGGAGACGAGTTCGGTGTAGTCGGAGATCTTCCGTATGTCCACGTTTTCTGAAGGGGTCAGGATATAATAGGCATTTTCCAAAAGGCGGGCCTTGGAATTGTCATATCCGGTCTTTTCAGAACCTGCCATGGGGTGGCCGCCGATAAAGCAGTGGGTCAGTCCAAGCTGGGCGGCCTGCTGGTGGATCATGCCTTTTACACTGCCCACATCGCTTAGGATGCAGTCTTCAGATAGATATTTTTTCAGGCGTTCCATGTATTGGATGTTGCTGCCCACCGGGGTGCATAAGAAGATATAGTCGCAGCAGCGGAAGCGGTGGTTGATCTCCGGGCAGATCTCATCGATCACTTTTTCTTTCTTTGCAGTCTCCAGCACTGGAAGATCCTGGTCACAGGCCAGGATGTAACTGTCCGGATGGGATCTTCGGATCGCTCTTGCCAGAGACCCTCCGATCATCCCAAGGCCGATAAACCCTATGTTTGCTCTCATTTATCTTAGGTCCTTTCTTTACAAACTCTTTCTTATTGTAATGGACATGGGGAAAAAAGTCAAAATAAAAAAGCTGAGCTCCTGATAGGTTGGCAGGAGCTCGTGCATTCATGTTATGGATCATGGAGCAGTTACATTTGTCAGAGGGGGTTGCTGATATGATCTCCGTTCTATCAGTGTCGATTGGTCAAACAGGTTGCCATTATAATATTCTTTTTCATTGATGGGCATCTTAACACCTCCTGCTATCTGATGTTGTTATCATACAATATATGGGAAAAAGTGTAAAGTCCTGGAACGCGTTTTAAGATCGATCTGAGAGCATCTTATCCACAGGGGGGCTTTCAGTGTGCGCACAGGCGGCATGGATGGGTTTTCAAACACGCTCTAACATATTTTGCTTATTTGTATATTTGTATAAAAGGCTTGATTATATCGCAGATTTTTAGTAAAATATGAACATATCATACTTACAGGGAGGTATTACATATGGACGTTTATAGAACTGACCGAATACGCAATGTAGTCCTATTGGGTCATGGCGGTGCAGGAAAGACGAGCATGGTGGAAGCGATGGCTTATTTATCCGGTATCACCAGTCGTTTGGGCAAGGTGACAGATGGGAATACGATCAGCGATTTTGATAAAGAGGAGATCAAGAGGAAGTTTTCGATCTCTGCGACAGTCGTACCCATCCAGTGGCAGAAGTGCAAGATCAACATACTGGATACACCAGGTTATTTCGACTTCGTTGGCGAAGTGGAAGAAGCAGTGAGCGCCGCAGATGCTGCCATAATCGTAGTATCCGGTAAGTCAGGCGTACAGGTGGGGACACAGAAAGCCTGGGATATGTGTGAGAGATATAAACTGTCCCGGATGATCTTCGTCACAGAGATGGACGTGGACGATGTGAGCTACCGCCAGGTGGTGGAGCAGCTGACAGAACTTTACGGCAAGAGGATCGCGCCGCTGCATTTCCCGATCCGTGAGAACGGCAAATTCGTAGGCTATGTGAACGTAGTGAAAAAAGCGGGCAGGAAGTATATAGACAAGGGCAAGAAAGAAGAGTGCCCCATACCGGATCACCTCCAGGAATACCTGGATAAATACCATGAGGTGCTGGTGGAATCTGTAGCGGAGACCAGCGAAGAATTTATGGACAGGTATTTTGAGGGTGAAGAATTCTCCGTTGCGGAGATCTCAGCGGCTCTGGCTATGAACGTGCAGGAAGGCTCGATCGTGCCTGTGTGCATGGGTTCACCGGTGAACCTGCCAGGCGTATCCAATCTCCTGGATGATATCGTGGGCTATTTCCCCAGCCCGAACCAGAGGAAATGCAGCGGGCTGGAGCAGAAGACAAATGAGATCTACGAGGCTAATTATGATTTTGCCAAAGCGAAATCTGCTTATATCTTCAAGACGATCGTGGATCCGTTCCTTGGAAAATATTCTCTGATCAAGGTGGCTTCTGGGGTCATCAAGAGTGATGATACACTCTATAATGTGCAGAAAGAGTCGGAGGATAAACTGAGTAAGCTGTATGTGTTGGAGGGGAATAAACCGCAGGAAGTGTCGGAACTCCACGCAGGGGATATCGGCGCGATCGGAAAGCTGGTGAAAGCCTCCACAGGCGATACGCTGGCTACGAAAGCCCATCCGATCGTATACCCGAAGACTGTGATCTCCACGCCTTATACCTATAAACGTTACAAAGCGAAAAATAAAGGCGATGTGGATAAGATCTCCCAGGCACTGGCGAAGATGATGGATGAGGATCTGACCATCCGCACAGTGAATGATTCCGCAAACCGCCAGACACTCCTGTATGGGATGGGGGATCAGCATCTTGATGTGATCAGCAGCAAATTAAAAGAGCGTTATAAAGTCGAGATCGAGCTTGATAAACCCAGAGTACCGTTCCGCGAGACGATCCGCAAAGCTTCTGATGTGGAAGGAAAACATAAGAAACAGTCCGGCGGCCATGGCCAGTACGGGCATGTGAAGATGAGATTCGAGCCATCCGGCGACCTGGAGACGCCTTTCATCTTTGAGCAGGTAGTCGTGGGCGGCGCAGTGCCGAAGAACTATTTCCCGGCTGTGGAAAAGGGCCTGCAGGAATCCGTATTGAAAGGACCGTTGGCGGCATATCCGGTGGTGGGTGTGAAGGCCACTCTGTATGATGGTTCTTATCATACTGTGGATTCATCTGAGATGGCCTTTAAGATGGCTACGATCCTCGCCTTTAAAAAAGGTTTTATGGATGCCAGCCCTGTCCTCCTGGAGCCGATCGTGAACATGAAAGTCACTGTCCCGGATAAATATACCGGCGACGTGATGGGTGATCTGAATAAGCGCAGGGGCAGAGTCCTCGGCATGAATCCGGAACACGGCGGGAATACTGTGGTGGAAGCAGACGTTCCTATGTTGGAGATCTACGGTTATTCTACAGATCTTCGCTCCATGACCGGTGGCAGCGGTGTATTTGAATACGAGTTTGCCCGTTATGAACAGGCGCCCAATGATATCCAGGAAAAAGAGATCGCTGACAGACAGAATCAGCTGACAGATGGGAACGATGATTAAGAGCATATAAGATCTGAATGTGTAGAGCGTAAAGCCCGTTTGTGGTTTTACGCTTTATATAATATATAAAATAGTAAAGGGAAGGCGTGTACACATGGGAAGGACGATAGGGATCTGAAAGAGAGAGAGGTTGATCATGGAGAGCAGTGAGGAGACAGGTATTTAGTCTGTCTCTTTTTTTGAAAATATATTTTTTTCTTGCCTTTTTCATGATATTTCCATATACTAGATAGTATTACACTGTATATGATCAAACAAATATCAATGACAAAGAAAATAGAATGAAAAAAGGAGATCCAAAATGCATAATGGAGTACAGATCAGACCTTTCAAAAAGGTCCTGGTAGCGAACCGGGGCGAGATCGCCATCCGTGTCTTCAGGGCGCTGACCGAACTTGGCATCACCACGGTCAGTATCTATTCCAGGGAAGACCGCTACGCCCTTTTCAGATCCAAAGCGGACGAGTCCTATCAGCTGGACGCACGTAAAGGTCCTGTAGACGCGTACCTG
Organism: uncultured Lachnospiraceae bacterium; assembly: GCA_947652925.1. GTDB lineage: Bacteria > Bacillota > Clostridia > Lachnospirales > Lachnospiraceae > MGBC164599. The sequence continues at coordinate 12,776 of CANTEW010000006.1, read as the reverse complement.
GATATTGACACGATCATCAAGATCGCTTTATCCGCGCAGGTAGACGCGATCCACCCGGGGTACGGTTTCCTCTCGGAAAACCCGGACTTTGTAGATGCCTGTGAGAGAAACGGCATTGTCTTCATCGGGCCGTCCAGCGATATCATGAATGCAATGGGGGACAAGATCTCATCCAAGAAGATGGCCATCGACGCGAAAGTCCCGATCATCCCAGGGGTGGACTATGCGATCAAGGACATCCAGACAGCCCTTAAGATCGCCGATCAGGTGGGTTATCCCATCATGTTAAAAGCTTCCAATGGCGGGGGCGGGCGCGGTATGCGTATCGTGGACCGCGCAGAAGACCTGGAGAGAGAGTTTGAGGAAGCGAAAAACGAGTCGAAGAAAGCCTTTGGGGATGACAAGCTCTTTATCGAGAAATATCTGAGGGGGCCGAAGCATATCGAGGTGCAGGTCCTGGGGGATAACTATGGGAATGTGGTGCATCTATACGACCGCAACTGTTCCGTGCAGCGGCGTCATCAGAAGGTGGTGGAGTATGCCCCTGCGTTTTCCCTGCCGGATCAGACCAGGCAGATCATCTTTGATTCCGCGATCCGTCTCTCTAAGGCGGTGGGGTATCGGAACGCGGGGACCTTGGAATTTCTGGTGGATGAGGACAATGAGCCCTATTTTATCGAGATGAACCCACGTATCCAGGTGGAGCATACAGTCAGCGAAGTGGTGACAAATATAGACCTTGTCCAGGCGCAGATCCTGATCGCCCAGGGCTATCCATTGGATTCTGAGCAGATCGGTATCAAGTCCCAGGATGATATCAGGTGTGTGGGTTATTCGATCCAGACACGTGTGACGACGGAGGATCCTTCCAATGAATTCCTTCCGGATACAGGAGAGATCACAGTCTACCGTTCCGGCTCTGGCAATGGGATCCGTCTGGACGGCGGGAATGCCTACGTGGGGGCAGTGATCGCGCCTTATTATGACAGCCTTCTGGTGAAGGTGATCTCTTTTAACAATACATTCGAGGGAGCTGTGCGCAAATCAGTGCGCGCCTTAAAAGAGATGCGCATCCGCGGTGTGAAGACGAACATACCTTTCCTGATCAATGTATTGAACCACCCGGTCTTTTTGGAGGGGAGATCCCATACTACATTTATCGAAGAGACACCGGAACTGTTCCAGCTCACCCAAAGCCAGGACCGTGCCACGAAGATCATCGAATTTATCGGCGACCGCATCGTCAATACCAGCAAAGGTAAGAAACCTCTCTATGAAAACCGCGTACTCCCGGAGCTGGATCCTTCCAGACCAGTCTACGGCGCAAGGGACGAGTTCCTGAAGCTGGGGGCCGAGGGTCTGATGCAGAAGATCTTAAAAGAAGATAAACTGTATGTGACGGATACTACCATGCGCGACGCCCAGCAGTCCCTGATCGCCACCCGGATGCGCAGCAAAGATCTCTGCGGCGCTGCTTATGCCACCAATGCCTATATGCAGAACGCTTTTTCCGTGGAAGCCTGGGGAGGGGCGACTTACGATACAGCGTATCGCTTCTTGAAGGAATCTCCCTGGAAACGTCTGGAACTCTTGAGAGAACGTATGCCGAACACGCTGATCCAGATGCTCCTGCGCGCGTCCAATGCGGTGGGCTACAGCAACTATCCGGATAATGTGGTGCAGGAATTCATCCGTATCTCAGCCAGACAGGGGATCGATGTGTTCCGTATCTTCGACAGCCTGAACTGGGTGGAAAATATGAAGATGCCCATCGAACAGGCTCTGAAGACCGGAAAGATCGTAGAGGGCACGATCTGCTACACAGGGGATGTGACAAGCCCCACAGAGACAAAATATACACTGGACTATTATGTCAAGATGGCCCTTGAGCTGGGATCTCTGGGATGCCATTGTATCGCGATCAAGGACATGGCCGGTCTGCTCAAGCCGATGGCGGCCAAGAAGCTTGTCCAGGCGCTGAAAGCGGAACTTAGCCTGCCTATCCACCTGCACACCCATGATTCCACTGGAAACGGCGTGAGTACCATACTCATGGCGGCGGATGCAGGTGTGGATATCGTGGATCTTGCCATAGAATCCATGTCCTCATTGACCAGCCAGCCGTCCATGAATGCTATTGTGGAAGCGCTGCGGGGGACGGAGAGGGATACGGGCCTTGATTTTGAGGAATTAGATGAACTGAGCCGTTATTACGGCCGTGTCCGCAAAGTCTACAAAGATTTTGAGAGCGATATGAAGGCTCCGAATGCAGAGATCTATAAATATGAGATCCCCGGCGGGCAGTATTCCAATCTCCTGGCCCAGGTGACCAGTATGGGTTCGGCAGATGATTTTGGATCCATCAAGAAATTGTACAAAGATGCCAATGAGCTGTTGGGGAATATCGTGAAAGTAACGCCCAGCTCCAAGGCGGTGGGCGACCTGGCGATCTTCATGTTTAAAAATAACCTGACCAAAGACAATATCCTTACAGAAGGAGCCGGACTTTCTTATCCGGATTCAGTCGTTTCTTATTTCCAGGGGCTGATGGGCCAGCCATACGGCGGATTTCCCAAGGAACTGCAGAAGATCGTGTTGAAAGATATCGAGCCATTGACAGAACGCCCGGGCAAACTGCTGCCTCCGGCAGATCTTGAGTCGGTCAAGAGATATCTGGTGGAGAAGTATCATTACGAAGATAGACCGGAAAAAGTGATGGAGCAAAAAGCGATCAGCTATGCCCTGTATCCCAAAGTCTATGAGGACTACTGTGAACATTTTAAGATGTACAACGATGTGACCAGACTGGAGAGCCATGTGTATTTCTATGGATTACGCAAAGGAGAAGAGACATACCTGAAGATCGGGGAAGGGAAGGAACTCCTGATCAAATACATAGAGGCCAGCGACCCGGATGCGGACGGCTTCCGTACACTGATGTTCCAGGTGAACGGATCGATCCGCAATGTGAAGATCCTCGATAAGAGCCAGGAGGTCAAAGGCGACCGCAAACTGAAAGCAGATAAAAACAATCCCCAGCATCTCGGTTCATCTATCCCGGGGACTGTGAGCAAGATCCTTGTAAAAGAAGGGGATCTGGTGACTGAAAATATGCCCTTGATGACTGTGGAGGCCATGAAGATGGAGACGACTGTCGTTTCAAAAGTAAATGGTTCGGTGGATAAGATCTATGTGGAAGAAGGGGAGTCTGTACACCAGGACGATCTTCTCCTGTCTTTCCATCTGGTCAAGTAGTCGGTCACCATGCGTATAAAGAATGTGAGAGTCTTTACAGAAGCCCAGAGATTCAAGGAAGGCGAGATCTGCATTGCCGATGGGCTCTTTACAGAGCAAAAGAACGATACAGGGGAGGTGCTGGACGGAAAAGGGTGTTATGCGATCCCCGGGCTGATCGATATCCATCTGCACGGCTGTAAAGGCCACGACTTCTGCGACGGGACGTCAGGAGCCCTTGAGGCGATCGCCAGATATGAAGCGTCCGTGGGGGTGACAGCCATCGCCCCGGCGGTCATGACACTTCCTGTGGAGCAGTTGGAGTATATCCTCTCCGTGGCCGCGGATCACCGCAGAAAAGGCGGGGAGGGGGCGGATGTGCTGGGGATCAACATGGAAGGGCCTTTTATCAGCAGACAGAAAAAAGGCGCCCAGGATGAGGCGCATATGATCCCCTGCAGTCTGGAGGTATTTCGGCGGTTCCAGGCGGCTGCTGAAGGGCTGGTGAGATATATCGCCGTTGCGCCAGAGGAGCCGGGCGCCCTTGCATTTGTAGAGCAGATGCATGGGGGAGTGACCGTATCTGTGGGACATACCAACGCGACGTATGAGCAGGCCAGGGCTGCTTTTGAGAGAGGGGCCAGCCATGCCATCCATCTCTACAACGCCATGTCCCCTTTCACCCACCGGGCGCCGGGGGTGGTGGGCGCTGTGGCAGACAGCGGGCATGTAGCGGCGGAGTTGATCTGTGATGGGGTGCATGTCCATCCTGCCGTCGTACGGGCGACGTTTTCCATGCTGGGGAGTGACCGGATCATACTGGTCAGCGACAGTATGCGGGCCACAGGTATGCCGGATGGGGACTACACGCTGGGCGGGCAGGCCGTCCATGTGGAAGGACGGCGGGCTGTATCCGTTTCAGACGGGGTCCTGGCCGGATCTGTCACGCATCTGATGGATTGTATGAGGACAGCGGTAAAAGAGATGGCGGTCCCCCTGGAAGAAGCGGTGGCCTGTGCCACGGTCAATCCGGCAAAAAGTTTGGGAGAGTATGGAATGTATGGTTCCATCTCTCCCGGAAAAAAAGCCCATCTCGTCTTGTTGGATCAAGAGTTACATGTAAGAGCGGTCATCAAGGACGGTAAAAGACTGGTGTGATCTTTTGTGATCTAATACTTGATCTCCCGTCCTTCCAGACGCCATTGTCTGAATTCTGCCGACATAGACAGCAGCAGGTCTGAAGAAGAATTCAGCGCAGTCTCCACAGAGTCCTGTACAACGCCGATGATGAATCCCACACCGACCACCTGCATGGAGATATCGTCTGGTATACCGAACAGTGAACAGGCCATAGGGATCAGGAGCAAAGATCCGCCGGCCACGCCGGACGCACCACAGGCGGACAGAGCGGCGAGCACACTTAAGATGATGGCAGTCGGTATGTCTACGGAGACACCTACCGTGTGGGCGGCGGCCATGGTCATGACAGTGATCGTGATCGCTGCTCCGTCCATATTGATGGTGGCGCCCAGTGGGATGGTCACGGAGTAATTGTCTTTATTCAGCCCCATCTCCTCACAGACTTCCATATTGATGGGGATATTTGCCGCCGAACTCCTGGTGAAAAATGCAGTGATCGCACTCCGCTTTAAGCATTTGAAGATCAGCGGATAGGGATTCTTGCGGATGCACCAGTATACCAGTATCGGATTGGTCACAAAGGTGATGAACAGCATACAGCCGACCAGGAGCGCCAGCAGTTTTCCATATTCTGTGAAGATCTCGAGCCCGCTGGTGGATACAGTGTTGAACACAAGTCCCAGGATGCCGAAAGGAGCCAGGTTGATGATCCAGGTCACTAATGTGGATACGGCACGGGAGATATCCTGGAGCATTTTCTTCGTATGTTCCGCAGCCCCTCTGAAAGCGATGCCCAGCAGGACGGCCCAGGAGAGTATCCCCAGATAATTGGCCTCTGCCAGGGAATTGATGGGGTTGGACACCACGTTGAGCACCAGGGACTTCAGGACTTCGGCGATACCGCTGGGGGCGGCCGTGTCCGTACCGGCTTCAGCCAATGTCAGTGTGATCGGCATGAACATACTGACGAACACAGCGATGACTGCTGCCAGCAGCGTGCTGAACATATATAAGATGATGACCGTCTTGATGACCCCGCCGTGGGTCTGTCCGGCATTACACAGGGAACTGATCACCAGGAAAAATACCAGGATGGGTGCGACTGCTTTCAATGCGCCTACAAATGCATCCCCCAATATAGCGACTCCGGTGGCTTTTGGACATAAGAGTCCCAATGCCACACCGATGATCAGCCCTACAAGGATCCGTTTGACCAGGCTGATGTCCATCCATTTTTGAAATAAATTGTTCATGTTGTTTTCCTCATCTGTTTTTCTGCATGTTTTTTTAGTTTCTCAAAGCTTTCAGAACTGATCACGTGTTCGATCCGGCAGGCGTCCTTTGACGCTGTTTCCGGGTCGACGCCCAGGGCAGTCAGCCATTTGGTCAGGAAGAGATGGCGCTCGTATATTTTTTCTGCAATGGAATATCCTTTGTCTAGAAGGGTTATGTAGCCGTCCTTGTCCATCTGGATATAGCCGTTATTCCGCAGATTTTTCATGGCGACACTGACACTGGGTTTGGAAAAAGACAGTTCATTCACTATATCAATGGAACGTACCTGCCCCAGACGGTTGCGCAGGACAAGTATCGTTTCCAGATAATTTTCTGCCGACTCCTGGATTTTCAATTTTTTCTCACCTCCCTTTTTTGCAACGTCAATTTGACTATTTTATACTATATTAGCAGAAAGAAGGAGGATAATCAAGGCAATCTGCATAAATGTTGACAAGAGTTGTGGGAAAGGGTAGTATTGTGAGCAGAGGATATATGGAAATGGGATCTGATCCGGATCATCCCATCTCATCTACATATAAAGGAGGATCACTATGAACGACAGGACAAAATACCAGATCATGAAAGAGCGTGAATTTCTGAAAGGTTATCATTCAGGGGATGCGGGGGCGGAGAAGACAGACCAGGAACAGAAGCTACCCAGTATCCCCAGCCTGAAAAAAAGGCGCAGCCAGCAGACGATAGCCCTCCCTGTGGAATTTGACAGATTGGGTATCTCAAGTGATATCTGGGACCTGATCATGCGGCGGCAGAGCCGCAGGAGATATGCGCCGGAAGCGGTGTCGCTTTATGAGCTTTCCTTTTTGCTCTGGGCCACACAGGGGATACGGAAGTTTGCCGGGCATAAAGAGCAAGTGACGTTCCGCAGTGTTCCGTCTGCGGGATCCAGACATCCTCTGGAGACGTATCTTTTTGCCAACCATGTGGCGGGGCTTTCGCGAGGGCTGTATCACTATCTCCCGGGGGAACATGTATTGGAACTGTGGGATCCGGCGCAGGACTATGAGGCGGAACTCACCCGTGCATTGTGCGGCCAGCATTTTGCCGCGACAGCTCCTGTCCTCTTTGTGTGGAGCGCCCTGCCGTACAGGACGGAATGGCGGTATGGGTTAAAGGCGTCCAAATATATCCTTCTGGACGCGGGGCATATGTGCCAGAATCTGTATCTTGCCTGTGAGTCCATCGGCTGCGGCGCCTGCGCTATCGGTGCCTATGACCAGGATCATATGGATGAACTCCTGGGATTTGCCCCGGGACCTTCTGTAGACCCGCAATACGAATGTGTGGTCTATGCCGCCGCAGTGGGGAGGGTCAGGGAAGGTCAGTGATCCCAGGTGCTTGGATTTGTATCGTCTGGGATCCGGCTGGACAAGATGTCCTCATAATGTTTGACTTTTTGATCCATAAAAGCAGCAGTGGCGTTGGCTTCCGCTGCTTTTTTATGGGCTTTGTCCCGCTGGTCGAGGATGATCTGGTACCGTGCCCGCAGGTTCTCTTCGGATCCTTCCAGGCGGCACAGGTGGCAGTATCTTTTGATATCTTTGAGGGGAGCGCCGCATTTTTTCAGATAGGTGATGCCCTGCATCCAGTTCACCGATTCTTCGTCGAATATGCGGCGGTTCCGTTCATCCCTCCGGCAGGGCAGCAATTGGATATCTGTGTAGTAGCGTATGGTGTGTTCTGTTGTATTGAATTTTTTGGCAAATTGTTTGATGGTGTAATCCATGGGATCCTCCTAAAAATGGTAAGATCAGTAAAAAAGTATTGACTTCGAGTAACGTGAACTTGCTATACTTATCATAGTACGGAGAAGATCTCCGTGCAAGTCATAATTTTGGAAATGGAGGGTCAAGATGAGCTATTTAGGTGAAGATATCAAAAAATTAGGATTTGGTCTGATGCGCCTGCCGCAGAAAGACGGTGTGATCGATGTGGGACAGGTAAAGGAGATGGTGGATCTGTTCATGGAGGCCGGATTTACATATTTTGATACGGCCTGGGCATATGCCGGGAGTGAGGATGCGATCCGTCAGGCGCTGGTGGAACGTTATCCCAGAGAGAGCTACCAGCTGGCCACAAAGAATGCGGCATGGATCAACTGTAAGACGAAAGAAGAGGCGTATGCACAGTTCGATACATCTCTTGCCCAGACAGGAGCGGGATATTTTGACTTCTATCTGCTCCATAACCTGGGAGAGGGCAGGACCCGTTATTTTGACGACTATGGCATGTGGGATTGGGTACAGGAGAAAAAGAAAGCGGGGCTGATCAAGCACGTCGGATTTTCTTTCCATTCCACGCCGGAAGAACTGGAGGAGATCTTGAACAGGCATCCGGAGATGGAATTTGTCCAGCTCCAGATCAATTATGCGGACTGGGATAACCCAGCGGTGCAGTCCAGAGGATGTTATGAGGTGGCGAGAAAACATGGGAAGCCGGTGATCATCATGGAGCCGGTCAAAGGCGGCATGCTGGCCACGCCTCCGGCGTCTGTGGAAAAGATATTCAAGGCGGCGGAAACGGAAAGCTCTGTGGCATCCTGGGCGGTACGTTTTGCGGCAGATCTGGAGGGTGTGATCACTGTACTCTCAGGGATGAGCAATGTGGAGCAGATGAAAGATAATCTGTCTTATATGGAGTCTTTTACCAGTCTCACCCAAGAGCAGAGGGAGACTTTGAGACAGGCGCAGGAAGAGTTAAAGAAGATCCCACTGATCCCATGTACGACATGTAACTACTGTGCCAAAGTATGTCCTGTGGGTATCGGGATCTCAGGTTCTTTCACAGCGATGAATTATCTGACGCTCTATAATGACCTGGCGGCGGCGAAAAGTCAGGAAGAGTGGCTCGTGGGTGGCCATGGGCTGAAACATGCGGATGAATGCAGCGAATGCGGAAAATGTGAGGAGGCCTGTCCGCAGCACATCGCGATCAGGGAGGAACTGGCAAAGGTGAGAGGAGCCTTGTTAAAATAAGCATGTGACCAGGATCCGCCAGGATCTTGCATCCAGGCCTTATACATGGTATCCTGTGAAATGCCGTCTATCCTCTGGATCATTGTTCATGTGGAAAGTTCGTTGATCCTATGGTAATATCAAGAGACAATGGCAGGAGATAGACCGGGATGGTCATGGAGGAGGAACGCAGGATGGATATCAGATTGAGAGGATTAAGGCCGGAGGACAGGGACTTGTATATTTTGCTCCAGAGGGAATATTGGGTAAATAAAAAGGCGTTGGACGAAGTGGAGACGCAGGACGGACTATGGCAGGGCTTGCAGGAGGAAAAGCGCATCAATCATGTGATCACTATGCCGGATGGAGAGTTTTACGGTTTTTGTGGTGTTAAAGATAAATATCTCGATATACCGGAGATCGAGATCGAGATACTTGAAAAATATACAGGTCAGGGTATCGGCTATCCGGCAATGAGGCTTTTGTTAAAAGAGCTTGAAGAGCACACGGGCAAAACACGTTATCTGGCTGAGGTCATCCCGGATAACTATCCGAGTATCAAACTAATGCAAAAATGCGGGGCAATCCCCTATAAGGTGGGACTGCATCCACTCCTGAACGAGGAGGAGGCGGCGGAGTTTGCAGATCAGCACGCCCATCTTATCTCTGGGGAGAGCATACAGTTGGCAGAGATATTTGGAGTCGGGGTGGAGGATATCTTGAGCGGTGTTTTACATTTCCATATCGGCCTGGAGGATATGACGCAGGAAAGATTCCGGCTGGAGTGGAGAAAAGAGGGTAAGTTTGAAAGAAAGCTGGAAAAAGCGATCATGGTATATACTTTGACAACACATCTGGGCAGGCTTAAAAAACTCGATAGGATGGCAGATGGGGAGAACGCCCAGAAACTGAGCCAGATGCTCAAAGAATATGAGGACGACCTGGAGGCAAAGTTAAAAAGGATAGAGCGTGTTTGAAGACTGCTTTCTGTAAGATGTGTCCAGCACTTGGTGGGAGATCCGCTTTGGATCAAGGAGTCATAGCGGGTGTAGAAAGAGCAGTGTGAAAAGGAGATATGGAGAGGGAGATAGGTCAGATAGCGTGTGAGAAAAAAAGGACATTCCATCTTGTGTTAGATGGTTGTCCTTTTTTCGTACCATCCATTCTGAGGAGATCTGCAAGCTTATTTGAAAACGGAATTTATTTTTTATGCATATATTTATTATGATAGTATCCCATCCGGCTGGTGTAGCGACAAGCACTGGCACAGAGCAGACAGAGCAAAACTCTATTTTCGGACTGGATGGAGTACTGAAGCGTGTCTTAAAACTTCAAATATCGCTAGATTACAGCGAATTTACAGATAACAGATGAGCAGATCCCAAAAACCGCGTTTAAGGGGTCCGGGTGAGATCCGTGCCCCCGGCGCGGGATAGGCAGAGCAGGACTCTGCTCTCTGGCTGGATGGAGATATGATGATAGATAGGAATGAGGTGTTTTTGAATGGATGATCGTGATAGATATGATCCTTCTTGTTATTGCGGACCTGAGAGGATGGGTCCAAGGGGGATGCCAGGGCCGATGGGACCGAGAGGTGAACCGGGGCCGCCAGGATGTCCTGGGGAACGGGGGGAGACTGGCCCCCAGGGAGTCACAGGTCCCCAGGGACCGCAAGGCGTTACAGGCCCGATGGGGCCAAGAGGAGAGCCTGGTATACGCGGGCCGGCGGGTCCCCCTGGTTATCCGCAAAATAGTATATTTGCATCGTTTTTGGGGCAGGGGCTGATCCTTCCCGAGAGTGCCAGTCTCCCTCTCAAGATCAAGATACCGGATACGACCCAGAATATATCTCTTTGTAATAACTATTCTGTTGCGCTGACTCCAGGTTACTATGCCATCAGTTACCATATATCCACTGTGATGAGAGGGCGCGGATATGTAAGGCTCGTACCGATATGCAATGACTGTGAACAGACTATATATGCAGCATATGCAGAGGCGGTGAGGCGAAAAGAGCTGCTGGTGCTGTCCAGATATTTTATCATCCAGGTACCAACTGGCTCCATCTTGTTTTTTGCATGGCATTCGTCAGCGGGTGCCTCCAAGATAGATATGGACCTGAGCATAGAAAAGCTCTGCAGATGATAGAGAAGAGAAGAAAGGAGACTATATGCCGACAATAAGCCTTTGTATGATCGTCAAAAATGAAGAGATGCATATCGCACGCTGTCTTGACAGCGTGGCAGGACTTGTAGAAGAGATCGTGATCGTAGATACTGGATCCACGGACCGGACGGTAGAGATAGTGTCTGGCTATACATCGAAAGTCTATCTGTATCCGTGGAAAGATGATTTCGCCGATGCCAGGAACTATTCTTTTTCTAAAGCGTCTATGGACTACTGTATGTGGATGGATGCCGATGATATCCTGGAAGAGAAGGAGAAGGAGAGATTTCTGCAGTTAAAGCAGTCTCTGTCAGCGGATGTTGATATGGTGATGATGAGGTACTATACTTCTTTTGATGAAGCGGGCAAACCGTCCTTTTCGTATTTCAGGGAAAGATGGATCAGGAACTGTGCACAATACCGTTGGATCGGTGCAGTCCATGAAGTGATCCCGCCAAACGGCAAGATCATATATTCTGATATCGCAGTCAGTCATAAAAAATTGGGTGCCGGGGATCCTGACCGGAATCTCCGGATCTACCGGAGGATGATCGCAGACGGAAAGATCTTGGAACCGAGGCAGAGATATTATTTTGGACGGGAATTATATTATCATGAGCAATATGCGGAAGCAGTCTCAGTATTAGAAGGATTTCTGCGCTCAGAGGAGGGATGGGTGGAAAATAAAATAGAGGCATGCTCTATCTGCGCCAAGTGTTATCAACAGCTGGGGCAGGAAGAGTCCGCGCTGCTCACTCTCCTGCGCAGCATGAGCTTTGATCTGCCGAGAGCTGAATTGTGTTGTGAGATCGGGAGATATTTTCTGGAACATGAGAACTATCGCAATGCGATCTATTGGTATGAGACTGCTCTGGATGTACCTAAAAATGGATATCCAGGGGGGTTTGTCCTGCCGGACTGCTATGATTATGTCCCTTTTTTGCAGTTATGTGTATGTTATGACAGATTAGGGGACCGACAAAAAGCAAAGGAATACAATGAGAGAGCTGGGGCCTGCAAGCCTTATTCCAAGGCATATCTTTACAATGAAAGGTATTTTGACAGCTTGTGAACTTCCTGGAGCATGTCTGGGATACGTTCTGATCCAGAGCGTGTTTTTTGTTGTTTTTTGTGAAAAAAAGTAGCAACTGTTCCAGACATGCATAGAATGTTTGTAGAAAAAGATATCTTTTGAGTTCTTTTTCTAGAAAAAGATCAGGAAGGAAGTGTTTTGGATGAATCAAAACAATCTATATAACCACTGTCAGAATCAATGCCATAGCCACTGCTGTGAACGGGGACCTGCAGGCCCGAAGGGTGATCCGGGGCCGGCGGGTCCGCAGGGGGTCAAAGGCGATACCGGTTGTCCTGGACCCAAGGGTGACAGAGGTGATCCGGGGCCAGTGGGTCCGCAAGGGATCCCTGGTGCTCCTGGGGCAAGAGGACCCAGAGGAAATACAGGTCCGGTAGGCCCTACGGGGAACACTGGTCCAAGAGGCTATACAGGCCCGAGGGGTTATGCAGGCCCACAGGGTATCCAGGGTATCCAGGGTGTCCGTGGTGACATTGGCCCGAAAGGTGATCCAGGCTGTGAAGGTCCTAAGGGTGATATCGGACCGCAGGGACCAGCAGGGCCAGTGGGACCGGTGGGTCCGGTGGGGCCGCAGGGAGATATCGGACCCCAGGGTCCCAGGGGTGTTCCGGGGCCGACCGGGGCGACTGGAGCGACAGGTCCCCAGGGACCCCAAGGTGTGACAGGATCCCAGGGTATCCAGGGTGTTACAGGTCCGATCGGAGTCCAGGGTCCGAAAGGCTGTCCGGGGGATGAAGGTCCCACGGGAGCGACTGGTCCGACCGGAGCGACCGGTGCAACGGGGGCCGACGGAGCTACCGGGGCTACCGGGGCGACAGGAGCAACCGGAGCCGACGGGGCGACAGGGGCAACGGGAGCTGACGGGGCTACCGGGGCGACAGGAGCAACCGGAG